>JABUEW010000031.1 GCA_013314855.1 Bacillota bacterium
TTCTGACATTTCCACTGATAAAGTTTGCACTGTTAAAGTTTGCACTGTTAAATTCCACCCTTAAATTTGTAAGAGTAATTTCCACTGTCGGATATCGTAGGGGTGGAATTTACTTTTGCAATTGAGTAGATTTATTGGTGAATACCTTAAAAAGATTAAGAAGAATGCTATTAGAATCTGATAATATCAAGTTATATGAAGAATTCAATTATTTCCTATCTAATCCGTATGAAATATTAGAGCCAATAAACGATAAATTACAATTAACAGATGTTAAAACGGACAAACAATATATCAATTTTATAAAGGATTATATTTACAAATTATATCTAAACCAAAGTGAAGATTATTATAATTTCATTATTAATGGACAATGTGATATTTGGGACCAAGTAGGTAAAACTTATGTGAAATTAAAGGAGATTGAGAAGGAACTTATACAGCTTCAGGTTGATTATATTGAGAATAATTATGTATATGCATGTAAGGAAGTACAAAGGGTTATAGATTTGTTTAGTAATAGCCTAAGTGAAGTAACTAAATTTGAAAGAGCTATGGGATTGGACCGGTATTTAAGCTATATAAACATAAATGACCTGGATATGCTAAATATGCAGGTTCAGGAAATTAAGTATATTGCAAATAAAAAGTTGGATAAATATAAAGACCTATTTCAGTTAAAATGGAATTTAACTTCAATTTCTGAAGTTATTATTCATATGATGCTTAAGGAAAATACTAATAATCCTGTTACCAGGAATGTATGGAAAAACCAAAACAAAGTTATTTTGGTTTTAATTGATGGCTTTGGCTACAGTCAATATCTATGGAACAAACGTTACCTGAGTTTAAATAAAAGTTATACTTTTAATGAAAATATATTAGGCTGGCTTGATGGAGATAAAAATTTTAAAAATCATCTAATGCTTGGTTCATCTTTAGTATCTGATACAGGAGCAGGTTTATCTCAAATTTTTGCCGGCAAATTGCCGAGAGAAACAGGAGTTATGTCATCGAAAATTTATAGGGATGATTATGATCAATTTTACTATTATAACTCGAGGCATAAATCTCCTATTATCGATATTAAAAATACACATTTTAATTTTACTGAAATGATTAATTTATCTGGTACGGAAAGTTTTTTACAAACATTAAATAATTATGGCGTTTGTACTAATGTATTTTTCTGCGCAAAATATAGAGGAAATAAATATTCTAAATACTGCTTTGGTGATTCCCAAGTTTATGAAATTATTCCGCCTGAAAGGGTATTTTCAATTCTATTAGAAAAGCTGGATTCTTTTAGAAACAATTCAGATAATAAAGAATGTTATATAATATATTATACAGCAATCGATAGTACAGGGCATCCAATAGGAGCATTTACTTCATTCGAATTATATGAGCACCAGAAAATTAATATGCTCCTGACAAATTTTTTAATTCATCTTGTAATATATAATCCTGAAATCTTTGACGGGAGAACTACTATTGTTATTACAGCTGACCATGGAATGGCTGAAACCTCTAAAAAGGTTATTTCTCAGGAAGCGTTTAGCAGCTTATACCCAGAATTAATTTTAAAGCAAGATAGCATAGTAGAGAATAATCGAAGTATGCTTTTTTATAACATTGTACAAGATAAGCTTCTATACGCGGCAGATAAAATTAAAGATATTTTTGCCCAAAATGGAATCAGCGTCCAAGTATTTACAAAAGATGATGAGATTGTAAAGCAGTTATTACACGATTCAAATAATAAATTTAGTAGCAAAAACTGTCCAGATATTCTAGCTTTAATAGATGGTGATGGAATTGTTTTTAGTAAGAATATCGATAGGAATTTGTACCACTTTGGCGGACATGGGGGAAGAAGTTTGGAAGAAGTTTTTGTTCCTCTACTATTAATCAATCTGTCAAAAGATTTGAAAGAAAAGATAGAAAAACGCTTTTTAAAACTTATGTAAGATGGAGGGTCAAGAATGGTTAAAGTGTATTTTTCTCATTCGGGAAATCCGTTATTAAAAAATGTTAGTTGTATTGAATGCAATGATGGAACTATTATTGACATAATTAATGAATTAAACTCAAAAACAAATCTTGTAGGTATCAAAAGCCACATATTATCTGATGATAATAAAATACTTTCTCATGCAAGGTTGTTTAAAAATATTTGTGCTTACAAACAATTTGAAGAATTTAATTACTACGAATCACCTAATACTATCGAAATTAGGCAAATAACGGATGAAGTTACATTTAAAGATGAGGAGAACTTGTTAATATCACTATTTCAACCAGAATACCTTAAAGATTTACTCAATGAAGGGTTGACGCGAAGTAAAGAATCTTTTAATTATAAAGATATTAACGGTTTTAATGAAAGTAAGGATTTTAGGCCGATTATTGAAAATATTGATTGTGAGATTTATAGAGAGCAAATAAAAGAATTCAAAAATGGAGAAACAACATTGGAGGATTTAAAAATCGAGAAAAATGGTATGCCTGTATTAGTGATAAATAAAAATGGATTTGACAAAAAAAGGTCGAAGTTATTACCCGAAGAGCTAGTTGATGCAATTAGAGAAATTTGGGATTTACCTGAAAAAGAAGGAAGTTTAAGATTATTCCAGGAAGATGCATTATTCTTTATTATAGCTAAACTAATGGGATTACCATTTCCATATGAGAAACAATTATTACTGTCAATGCCCACAGGTGGAGGTAAAACAGAAGCTTTTATGATACCGATAGTATCATACATATTTAAACAAAAACAGTTTAAACCAAATGATATTGGCATTAGAGCAGTTATTATATATCCAACAAATGCATTAGCAAATGACCAGGCCATGAGATTTGTGGAACTTATATATAGGATTAACCGGGAGATAAAAAAGAAACTGCTTCCGGATGCCAGACAGATTACTATAGGGATTCTTTCTGGGGATACTCCTAGAGATGGTAGTAATTTAGCCGATGATAGTTTAATTCAACTATGTCCTAAGTGCGGAAACTCTAGATTTCAGAAAGAAAATGACATGTTAAAATGTAAGGCTATTGTTGATGGTAGTATTTGCAACACAACTTTAGATTTTTGCAGATTAACTAAAAATGATATTGTTAATAACCCACCCGATATACTCATAACAAACCCGGATGAAATTAATTTTGCGTTACACAGCCCTAGGTATGCACGGATTTTCTACCAAAAAATTGATACTATAGTTTTTGATGAAGTGCACATGTATCAGGGTATTTTTGGATGTCATATTTCTCATTTATTACGAAGACTTGAAGAAATCAGTAATCATAAGCCACTTTATATTGGATTAAGTGCGACTATTGGGAATGCAAAACAATTGGCAGCATTACTTTTTAATGAAAGCATTCAGAATATTAAATATGTACATAATAAGGATGAATATTATACTACCGAAAAAACGACCAGATATAGGTACCATCTTTTAGTTAAACCTGCAGTTATGTATAAAGATTCAGATGATGAGAAATATGTCAGGACAATGTCTGTTGCGGCTGCCATAGGAATGTTTGTTGGACATCTTTTAATAGACTCACACTTTCGAAAAACTATTATTTTTACAAACTATAGAAATGACGCCGATGATTTAGCTAAATATTTGAAAGAAAGAGAAGGATTAGATATTAGGAATTATTTTCAAAGAATTATCAATAAAATAAAGAGGAATGAAAGTCTTGATGATGAAGAGGTGGAAATCTGCCAATTCATTCATAAGTGGATTGCCGTAATTATGCAAAGTTCAGTTATCAATAAAGATATTCTTGAAATCGGTTGGAACAGAGGAGGATTAGAAAAAGAAGCACGAATTAGATCAATACATTCTTTTACAAGGAATCAAATCATTGAAGAAAATGTCAGTGCTGAAAATTCTAAAACTATATATGAAAAACCTATTGATTTAATGGTAGCTACAAAAACTTTGGAAGTAGGAATTGACATTGGAGATGTTACTACAGTTATTAACAGTTCAGCGCCTTTTACAACTAATGAATATGTACAGAGAGTAGGTAGAGCAGGTAGGAAAAAAGATTCATTAGCAATTACTGTTGTTAATCCGGAAAATGCAATCGATTCATATTTTATTAAGTATTTTAATAGATATGTAAGTGGTTCCGATTTTGAAGATGCACCAATCATTATTTCTAATGAAGTTATTGCAACTAGACATATTTTAGCTCGTATAATGGATTACTTTACCAAAATTCTTTGTGAAGATGAAAACTGTAAAAATATGGTCTCAATAAATGTACTAAGATTTAAGGAAGCTTTGAAAATAAAACATAATGGTGAAGTATTAACAATTGAAGATGGTATTACTGTTACTGAAGCGAAAAGATTCGGTGAAAAGCTTTATGAAGAAATATTTTTAAAACAGAGTGTTGACGGTGAACGAATACTGGACAGGTACTTGAAATTTCTTGCAAATGAGGCTTCAATATTGAAAATTTCCTTATCTAATATTGATAAAGATTATATAAAAAATATTATCATTGATAAAATAGTTGAGATAAATAATAATTTACAGACTAAGAATGAAAGAGGCTGGGAAAATTCAGAGTTTGTAACAGGTTTTAATGCAAAAGATAGAACTCTATGTCCTACTTTAAGAGGGTCGGGAGCTACTGTTGATATATGTCTGGAAGGTCCAGAAGGGAACATCCTAAAAGATATTGTTACGAGGCAGGCTGCTTTTAACAGTATGCCTCCTTCAAATACATCAAAAGCAACTGCTTCTTCGGGTATTAGCACTTTTGAAGTTTACGATGCGGGAATAGAGACTGACAAAATAACTGAAAATAAAGTTAAAAGAAGAATTGCATATGATCCAAATTGTATAGAATACTTTAGTAAAAAGTTTGAAAACTTTTCAAGTTCAACAGACCCGGTTGAATTTCTTTGTGATTTTAATGTTGTCATTCCTCAAAAGCTAAAGGTAAGATACTTTCCAAGTAGGTTTTATTGTTATAAATGTGAAAAAGGTCTTAAACCTCCTAATGATATTATAGAGAATGCAAAAGGGATACTTTGCAGAACATGTACGTCTAAAGTCCAGCAATTGCCTTTAGTTTACTTGTGTGCTCATGATGATGGGTGTGGTCAGGTTATTGATCCTCCAATTCCAAAAGCTTGCATAAATCCTGAATGCCCGGATTTCAAATTTTTTTATGAGCAGTATGAAAAGAATAATTATAGGTTCAATTATGATATGGTTAAACACTTCAAGTTTAGAATGACCAGGGATTTAGAATGGGTCTGTAAAAGATGTGGGGCAAAAATGAACTTTACTACTAGTAGTAGCATGAGAAGTAATAACAAAAATAAAATTGAGCTGCTTAAAGTAATTAATGATTGGGACTATGACAAAAAAAGTCCTAAGGGTGTTGCTGTATTTATTAAGAGGAATCCTGAATGGTATTATGGAGGAGATAATAATTCAAGTAGTTATTATTGTTCTAAATGTGGAAATAGTCTGATTAAAACAGTAGGAGTTCCAAGGGTTAGGACTGTATCCTTTAGTTATTTTGGGAAAGGCAGTAAAATACTTAAACATCAAAAGGTATTTTTGGCAAAAAACTCTAACAAACCAGTAGGGAGCATAGATTTTACAGATGGTTATACTATCCAGTTAGCTAGAGATTTTTTAAGAAGGTATACATCAGGTCTTAGAGAAACTAAGACAATGATTAAATATTTTCGTATTTTTGAACAAAATATATTTTTAGGCAATTATTTTGATACCCATTTTGCTTGGATAAGGTTTAATACTATTATTGATGAATTTATAAATAATAAACAATATAAATGCAGTGGAAAATGCAGTGAATGTACTTTATTTGAAGATATTGATTTGGGCGAAATTATGAAACCTAAGTTACAAATTGAATCATATAATATGGATACCAGAACCGGTAGACCAAGAAAACCGGATCCCAGAGAAAAATACTGCAGTAAAGCACTCTCAAATGAATGTATTAATCTTGAATGTACAGGTTGTAATAATTTTAAGACAAATGAATTTCTTAGGTATATAATTATACATACAATAAAACATGGTTTACTATGGGCACTTCCCAAGTACGCTGGAGTAAATATTGCAGAAGTACGGGGGGAAGTATATCCAAATGATAGGGAAGATAATATAGATTTAATACTTGTGGATAACAATGAAGGTGGTTCTGGAGCAATCCTTTTAATTGAAAAACATTGGGATAAAATATGGAATTTTGCTGTTGAAGTTATTAGTAGAACTTGTAGCAATCAAGCTAATATTATTTTACCACATTCATGTAAAAGATTTAATAGTGATTTATGCCCATTTATAACCAGGGATTTTTTTAATTATATTGGTTATATAGAATTATAAGGGTGAGGTTTATATGACCACAAAAAAAAGAAATTGGAAGGAAGTTATCCAAGAAATAGAAGAACTATATGAGATAATTAAAAAACAAGAAGAAAAAGTCAGACGTATCCTATATATTAAAAATATAATCAGAAAACCGGAAGAGAGGATTTCATTTGAGTATGTAGATTTATCAGCGATTTACAAAAGGTTAATAGAGATAATTCGGGATATTGAGTATTATTATAACTTAATTTATAGATTATCATCTTCATATAAGAGCAAACCGTCACTTAATGAAAAAATGTATAAAGTTTACCTGGCTGGAATATGTGAAATAATTAAACAGGATTATAGTAATGGAACTGTTAAAACATATACAAGAGTAACAGGAATAACAACTACAACTAAATATTATGAAATTCTGAAGAATTCATTTATATCTGAAAGGATATTACCTAAAGATTGGGAGGAAAGAAAATATACAAATAGGTATCAGGATGTAGTAATTCAAGAATCAGGAATTCCAACAAATTTAGTAAATAATATTGTTAAATTCTTCAAAATCTACTGGAAATACTACAAAAATAAAGCCAGAGAAGAAAAAGAGGAATTCTTTTTCTTATTAAATTGTAAAGACAGCGTTTTTTCTAATTATATTTATCAGGCTAAAGAGTTGGAGTTGATGAAAAACTTATATAATGAAATCAAAGATTACCCTACAAAAGTAAAAAGAGTTTTAAGACAACTTGAAGAAATATATTTTCTAATTGAGGATTCCATGCCTGATGGAGAAATTAATGATATTGAACATTTTTGTGATAAAGCAAGTAAAACACTAGGTTATGATATTTTGTCTGTTGTTCCAAGAAAACAAGCGTTATTAGATTTATACAGTACTATGATTAACAAGGTAAGCATTAATAAGTTTAGAAATATATTGAAAAACAAGCCGGAGAATATAGATGTAATACTTCCTAATGGAGTAAGGAGAAATGTAAGGGAATATTCAAAAATAATAATTGGAAAGCACAAATTACTAGGAATAGACTATAGTGTTGTACCTGATACATCACTTGAACTTGATGATATTATTGAATTACCGATAAAAAAAGTTACTTTAATAGGTGATGATAGAGTTATTTATTTAAGTAGGCAATATTTTAAAGTAAAAATTGGACAACAGACTATTGAGCCGCATAAAATTATGCATAAGGAATTTATAGGGTATGTTTGGTATGGAAGTATACCCAAAGGAATAAAGATTGAAGTTGATGGCATTCAAATAACGCCAAAACAAGAAACTTACTGGAATCTCACTATTAATTATTCTTGGAATTTTGAGAAGAAATGCTATATATTAAACGCGTATATTCCGGTTCTCAGAATATTTAATGAAAAATATAAAAATAAAAAGATAAGAATAAAGTGCGAACAAAGTGAAGGAGAAGACCTTATAAGATATATTGACAGAAATGGTTACATCGGAGTAGAATCAATGACCTTCCCAATATCTAATGTAAGCAATAATACCATTGCTGTAAAGATTTTATTAGATGAAAATATTTTATTGGATGAAAAAACAATACAATTACAGGAAGCATACTTATTTGATAGGTACACAAAAGATTGTTTTATACCAGGAAGAAATATCAGAACATCAGGCAATTTATTACTCTTTGTTCGGGAGGATAATATAGAAATTCCAAATAAAGATTCTTTTCCTCAATATGAGGAATATAAATATTTGAATTATAATGTATATAAATTTAAAATTGTAAACAACACATTAGATTTTATAATTGTAGCGGGTGAATATCAATGGTACTTTAATGAATCAATTGAATTATATTTAAAACGTTTTTTTAACAATAAAAGTGATATTACTGAAATTGAAAACTACCAAGATAATATTATTTATTCAATATCTGATATAAACCTAGAAGTTTCAACAAATATTACGGACAAGAAAGAATTATTAAATATTACTGTTGTTATTGAAAAAGAGAATCGTATAAAGGAATATGCCCTTGATAAAATTACTTATGTTTCTCATGGATGTTATATTATTAATCCTGAAATTATAATGAATAACTTCAAATCTATTATTACTAGTTATGTAGGAGAGTGGATAATATCTGTTTATTTTAAAGGATGCAAATACCATTCAGTCAGGTATAATTTAATACCTTTTATTTCTATAAAACCACTAAAATCTTCTTATAGAGAAAATGAGTTTGTGGATGTGATTGCATTTTCAGATATACCTTGTTTTTATTCTGATGATGGACAAGATGTACAATATCAAAAACGGATAACATTTGGTAAAGCTAAGCTTAATTTTATTGAAGGTAAGCCAAAAAGTGAAACTTTGGTAACATATGTAAGCCTTGCGGGACTAAATGTAGAAAAAAGACTGGAATTTACACCCAAATTATGGGCTGCTAAAATCTTTAATGTGCAAGACAGAAGTATTTTGAATTCAAATAGAGTTGATATAAAGAGAGCTGCAGATTTAGACATCTTAAAAATTCTTGTTGTTGATGATATGTTTTATGATATAACAATTAATGTTAATGGTTATTCGGAAAAACTTAATTTCTATAATGGCTATATTATGGTAAGTTTGATAAAATATATAAATATATTTCATCAGAAAAATAAAATTGAACTTGTAAGAGATAAAGAGGTTATAAGATTTGATGTAATCTGGTCACCAGTAATTAAGTTTGAGAAATTAGACTGCTTTCAGAGTAATATTAGAGTCAAGTATTTGTATGAAGGCCCAAAAAGCTTTAATTTTAATATAATTGTATCAAATGAATTTGGAGAAATAGTACATAGTAGCATATTTACTACGGTTTCAACCCGGCAAGAAGTGTTTGTGGATATTGATACTACACAGTTTTTTGAAACATCATCCTTATATATAAAAATTGTTGATGATAATTATGAGATGTATGTCGGAGAGGTTAAGGTGGATATACCACAAATTCAACATATTAATATATCCAAGCATAGAAATTTTACTATAAAAGAAATTATATCGAATAAAGAAAACATACTGAAAGAATTTGAAAGAAAGAGGGAATTTGAATATAATGCTAACAATTTAAAACAAGATGTTTATAAAGTATTTTGTGCAGCATTGAGTTTTGCAAAAAGGAAATGTTATTGGAGGTAGAGTGATGGAAGGGTATATTATAGATATTCTTAACCAAGAAGAATTTGAAAAAATATTATTTCTTGTTCCTAGAAAAATATTAATAGAACCATTTGTAAAAAGTCCTAAGAAATTCAAAAAATATACGCGAGGCTTTAGAACTGAGAAACTTCCTGAAGGGATAATTAAAAATGCATATGTTGAAAATTTGTATCAAAAGCAAGATATGAGATTAGTGGAGTTTATAAATGGTGCAATACAAAAAATAATTATAGAAAGTATTGATAATACTATTGGAAAGGATTTATTAGAAAAACTAAAATCAGAAGAAAATTCAAAAGAACAACTTGAAAACCTTGTTAGTTTGTTTATTGAAAATAATATAAAGCTAGATATTGATATTTACCTTAAAATTCATTCAATTAATCTATCAGATACATTAAAGTATTATTTGAGTACATTAATAGATAAGTATGAGCAGAAACGAATATTAAAAAATCAAATTTACGCAGAAGTTAATAAAAGTTTTGAAGAAAAACTTAGAGAAATTAATGATGAAGTAAAAGAAAAGATAAGGCAAAATGAGCAGATTATTAGTAAAAAACTTGAGGAAAAATATACTAAACTACTTCGGGAAAAAGACAAATTGTTAAAAGAGAGAGATGCCAAATACGAACAGGAGATGAAAAATTTAAAGCAGCAGCTTATTGCATATATAGAAAAACAGGATTCAGAGTTTAAAAGACTGAATAATGATTTAAAAAGGAAAGAAGAAGAAATACGTAATTTAAAGTCTATAAACAAAAGTTTGCAAGATCGGATTACAGATTATCTATACGAAAAACAAGTTATAGAACAGCAGTTGAATACATATAAGCATGCTACCATACAAGATGAATTTACTGATAATAATATAAGGGAAATTATTGAACAGATTAAGGAAAATCAAATAGATATAAAATTCAAAGAATATTTAAATAATTATGTAGTTAATTCTAATGATGAATTAGATATACTAGATTTATGGACTGAATGGGTAAACAAGGAGAAGTTTAATATCGAGAAGTTTTTAAATATAGTTTTATGTGAGCAGGAAATAGACCCTACAATTATAGAAAAATTAGATGATACTTATTTTTCATTAGATTTAAGACGGATGTTGGTTAAATTATTTCAATCAATTGCATATGAACACTTAAGTATAAAAAAGTTTGATGAAATCTAATAATAATACTAGATTAAGTGTATGATTCCCCTGTATCTTTTAATAATTATTTTATAGATTATTTTAAGATGTTGATCCGATTATTCCTTAATGTTATAATTAGCGTAAAGTAAATAAATAACTATAAGCGAATTAGTAATGCGAGGTACTAGTAAATGGCGAATATACTGCTAGTCGAACCAGATTATAAAAATAAATATCCTCCGCTGGGTTTAATGAAAATTTGCACATATCATAAAATGAAAGGTGATAATGTATATTTTTGCAAAGGAATGTTAAGAGAATTAAGGGATAGAAAGTGGGATAGAATATATATATCTACATTGTTTACTTTTTATTGGGAAAAAACTATAAAAACTATAAAATATTATTATAATAGTGTTTATAATCCAAAAGACATTTTTATTGGTGGAGTAATGGCTACTATTTTAAAAGATGATATATCTAAAAACCCTGAAATTAGTGGTATTACTATTATTTCAGGGTTAATTGATAAACCAGGTGTTTTAGGAGATGATGATGTTATAGTTGATAATTTACCCCCAGATTATGGTATTATAAATCCGGAAAAAAACAAATACCTAAATTATAATTATCCTGTTTTTAATGCATATATTGTTTATGCAACCAGGGGTTGCATTAGAAGCTGCTCATTTTGTGCAGTTCATAAAATTGAACCGAATTATGTTGATTACATTCCCATAAAAGAACAAGTTGAATATGTAATCTCAAAATTTGGTCCAAAGAAAGATTTAATGTTGCTTGATAATAATATTCTGGCTTCAAAAGAACTTGAGAGAATAATAAATGATATAGTAGAACTTGGATTTGGTGTAGGGAATAATAAGTTTACTTATACCAAAAACGGAAGAAGAATCACTGTCAAAAGATATGTTGATTTTAATCAAGGTGTTGATGCTAGATTATTGACAGAAGAGAATATGAAATTACTTAGCAAAATAGCAATAAAACCATTAAGAATAGCATTTGATTATGCAAATCCTGAATATATCGAATTATATATGAGTAAAGTAAGATTAGCTGCTGAATACGGAATAAAACACCTTTCAAATTACATACTTTTTAATTATAAAGATAAACCTGAGGATTTTTATAATAGGCTTAGAATTAATGTTGAGTTAAATGAAGAATTTGAGAGAAAGGGGTATGAAACAAGGATTTTTTCATTTCCAATGAAATATACACCTACAATAGGGGAAAATTGCAAAAACAGATATTATGTCGGTGTGTATTGGAACAAAAAACTTTTACGTGGGATACAGTGTGTTCTGAATGCAACTCATGGAGTTGTAGGACCGAAGAAGGCATTTTTTGAGAAGGCGTTTGGTGCTAATGTTGATGAGTTTATTAAAATTCTTCTAATGCCGGAAGACTACATTATTAATAGAGAAACAAATAAGAAAAAAAGCATTATATGGAAAAAAGAATTTGACAATTTGAGAGAAAAGAAGAGTAAATTTATACAGATAATAGGAGATAATAAATTTAGGGATATAGGCTATAACTTCGATGATGAAGATATTAATAGGATTCTTAAACATTATTTGAAATAATAAAATATAACTGATTTTCTATAGGTTATAATATAAAAAGGCAATAAATTTTAATTGTTGTAAAAATGGCAAATGGTAGACAAGGAAATAAATAAACAAGTTTCCAGTAGAAAAAGGTTGGACTCATAAAAACTATTTTTAAATTAAAAAATGTATGTACTTGCGAGACTATTTTAACTGTAGAGTATGTACGAAAGAATCAATAGAAAGTCAACATTAGTCTACCATGGAGAGGATAGGTGGAAAATAGATACAAAATTTATAGGAATGATAGAGGGAGTAAGGGAGTTGCTTGAAAGCATAAAAAAATACATTCCCAACTATGAATATATCCTGTGTGATTTGTCACCCTATGGAGATGAAGAAATAAAAGGGAACGTAAAACTTAAGATTTTTTAAAGATACTAAAGGCAATATTCAATAAAAACTTTGATGAATTTATTGAAACTTTGTGTAGATTTTCATATTAACCTCCACGCCGGGCATTATCCGGCACAAAAATTGATGAAACATAACTTAAAATGTTGTACCATATACTTAAGTATATGGTATAGACCACGGTTTTAAGAAATGGTACCGGCCAATATTACAGCTTGGTCCGGAAATTAACATGTTTGCAGCAGCCTTTAAGCACAAAAAACTATTGCCACGAGCATGCATATTAATCTTTGCAGTTTTCGGGCTGCCATACCAAATGCTGAGTATAACCTACAAGGAGGCGTGTATACCCAAAATACTTAATGTACTTCACAAGTCTTGTTGTGGAATCGACGTCCACAAAAAGACTGTAGTTATCTGCATTTTAAAAGCAGATGAGTTCGGTGAATATACCGATGAAATCAAAACGTTTTCAACAATGACCTGGGACCTTGAAAATTTAAGGGATTGGCTCAAAGAACGAAACTGCGAGAAGATAGCCATGGAAAGCACCGGTATTTACTGGATACCTGTCTTTAACGTGCTTGAGGGACATTTCGACATTGTCCTTTCAAACGCTAGACAGATCAAGAATGTTGCCTGGTAAGAAAACAGATCCCAATGATTCCAGGTGGATTGCCAAGCTCCTCGCTCTTGGTCTTGTAAACGGCAGCTTTATTCCCCCCAGAGACATTCGTGAATTGAGGGAATGACAAGGTATAGGGCTAAGCTTATATCTATACGTACTTCGGAAAAGGACAGAGCACACAATATTCTCGAGGCTTGCAACATTAAGCTTTCTTGTGTTTCAACCGATATTTTCGGTGCATCCGGTATGGCAATGATGAAGGCCTTAATAGATAAAGCTGAAGATGCTGATCTGGAAGAACTAGCTCAGTTAGCCAAGGGTGCACTCCGCAAAAAAATCCCTGACTTAGTAAAGGCTTTGGACGGGAAGATGGGCAAACATCATTCCATGATGCTGCAGATGGTTTTAGTGACCATGGTTATTACCTTGTGAGGAACATGTGCTGCAGTATCGGATTCGAATAAGGACATCCTCTTAGAATTTTTACGCATCCGGAAGTGAAAAGCGGATGTAAGAAAACAAAATCAAAAACAACATTGAAAAATTTTAACTTTTGTATATGGTTTTATGTTATAATATAACTGGGTAAAAAAACTGTACAGGAGAAAAATGTATGGAATTCTCACATGACAAAGGATATAAATATTTTTTAAGCAATCCGGAGGTTTTTGCTGATTTTATAAGGGACTTTGTAAAAGAAAGCTGGGCTTTGCAAATTGACATAGACAGCCTTGAAAGGGTAGACAAAAGCTATATAGGGCCTGATTTCAGTGAAAAAGAGGCAGATATAGTATACAGGGCAAAGATAAAAGGTAAAGAAATAATATTCTATATACTGGTTGAATTACAATCGACGGTAGACTATACAATGCCGTTCAGACTGCTGGTATATATGACGTATATATGGATGGACATAATAAAAAGCAGTCCTGATGCGGAGAAGAACAGGAAGGGCTTTAGTCTGCCTGCTATAGTGCCGCTGGTGATATACAACGGAGAAAACAGATGGGCGGCTGCAAAGAGTTACAGGGAGATAATAGAAGGGGAAGAATACTTTGGATGGTACATACCTGATTTCAGGTATATGCTGTTTGAGGTAAACAGCTACAGCGAGGAAGAGCTTATAGAGATAAAGAACATAATGTCGGCAGTATTTTTGCTTGATCAGAAGATAAGCTGGGTAGAACTTCTGAGCAGGTTAAAAAGGCTTAAGAGTATACTAAAAGACAGAAATAAAGAAGAATTCAAGCTATTCAAGTCATGGTTAAAGTACATAATAAAAGAAAGGCTTCCTGTAGAGGGGGCTGAAGAATTGGAAAGGATAATTGAGGAAAGTAAGGAGGCGGAGGATATGGAGTTAAATATAACGAAGACATTAGATGAGATGATAAGGGAAATAAAGATGCAAGGTAAGAAAGAAGGCAAGATAGAAGGCAAGATAGAGGGAAAGATAGAGGGAAAGCAGGAAGTTGCAGAAAATATGCTTAAGTTAGGAATAGGTATTGATATTATAGTCAAAGCTACTGGGTTAGGAGAGGAAGAGATTGAGAATATAAGGAAAAGGACGCTAAAGATTTTATGGTAAGAGAATTAAACTCTGAAGAAATTAAGATAATTGATGAAATAATTGATAAATTTGGCAAACTAACGACAGATGAGATTATTAACGTAATACATGAGGAAGATGCCTATAAATGTACGAAGAGCAATTGTATTATAAAGTATTCCTTTGCAAATCAATTATCTATCTAACAGGCATGGAATTAGACATACATTTCTTTTTATAATCTTTGTAGAGATTTTCAATTGACCTATCATATGTCTTTTCACCGACTTTGGAAAAGAAGCACCCGGGTACTTCTCCATTCCTGCGGTGATAAGCTACACATTCACAGCATTTGCCATGGCGAGAGCAAGAAAAATAAGTGCAAGTGCAATTGATAGTATTGTTGCAAGCCATTTTAAATCCTCCGGAATCCGGGCGGTTGGGCCCATAAGCAATAGTACATGCCATATTTAAGAGTACAGCATAAATAAACATATAGGATCTCATAGGATTTCACTAAAATGCTGCTCTAAAATACGAGTAACAATATGAATAACTAAAATGGCATCATTACAAGCCAAGGGGGCCGACCCCGCCCTATGTGTTAAATAATCTATACTATGTAAAGTATTCCTCTATAATATTAAATTATATTACAAATTCATACTGTCTTGTGAAGAAGCAGCAGCTGAATTTCTTTTGAACACCAGGTATCCAATTCCCGCAAAAATTAAAGCAGGAACAAGGTAACCCACCAGGAAAAACCTGATATACTTGATAAAGTATATCAGCTGAAGCAAACTGTAAAGAAAACAGCCAACGTAAATTGTTTCCTCATGAAGATTTGCATATGCCAGGAGCAATCCCAGTAAAAACGCCCAGAAAGCCACTGAAGAAAGTAAGTTTCCAAAAAACCCCCTGTCAAGCCCAAGTCCGGGGAACAGGGCACTTAGAATCATGAAGATTACCCCTCCAAAAACCAATACTACATCAATCGGCAATAATATCCGAAAAATGGAATTACTACTAAAAAGCACCTTCAGCTCATTGCTTATGTTCTTGTATGTGCTCATATAAAACCTCTCCTTTTTAAATTTATAATATTTTATCAAGCCATCCCACTCCATAAAAATGTATGGCTGACGTTCGAATTTTTATCCGACATCAGGTTCGATCAACATTATTCTATCACAGTTTTGTACAAAATAAAACCATATTCTGTAGATATTTTTTTATGATTATTCTATGATAATTTCATATTGTAATTTTTCTGATAAAATGTAACTTATGAAGAATTTTTTAATATGACTCAAAAAGAAATAACAAAACTAAGGATTGTAAACCAGACAATCGGTAAAGTGTTCAGTGTACTTGTGACACAAGATAATGCACTTTGCCTTTCATTGTGATATTTTATCAAAAATAATTAACAAGATGACATTATCACAAAATAAACACACATGTTGTAAATAATTCGTTGAGAAATTATTAAACTTATGTTAAAATTGGAACTAGAGTAATAAATACATATGATATAATAAAATTAAATATATTATATATTATATGAAATGAAGTAATTGATAAAATAATTGGTATTTTTACTGAAGGTTAAGGAGTAAATGCTAAAGGGTATATTAAGTCTTATTATGGTTCCTGTCGTGGATTACCTGATCAATGACAATAACAAGCGAAATGATGAAGGCATAGTCTTCGCTGTCTACAATATCAACTCCATAGGTATCACCCCAGGAGAACCATCGCTTGGAGACTTGGGCTACAGGTAGACCATTCTTTAATATGGAAAATTCCATACCCCAAAAATTCCCATCAATAGTGTAATTGCCTGAGGCGCTGGAAATGTTAAACCTGGGTTTAAAAAAAGTAAACTCCTTTTTAACAGTTGCCACCGCTTGCCCTAAATGGTAGATAGTATATTCCGGCAGGAATCGGAAAAGCTTCTGCTCAATATAGAAAAGCTCATCTCCCTGCAAATTGTAAAGCCTTAATTTATCTCCAAGGGCAAATACCTTGCCTCTAACAATGAAGTGATCATTCCCGTACTCGTCTTTTATGGTAAAATTATCTCCAAAAGAGAATATTTTCTGTTTTACTACAAAGCGCATAAATGTAGCTCCTCTTCTCTATGTATATAACAGGTATTGAATGCAGCACAAACTTTCACTTCTCTAGATGCAATGTTATTTATAGTTCAAGAATAATATTATCATAAAATTGAGAAATAATACAATAGAAAAAATAATTGCAATTTTTTATAATTATATGATTTAATGTGTGATTAAATGCCGGTTTTGTGGTAAAATAATATAAGTTATTTATCATAATATAAAATATAAAGTTTACAAAGCCATAAGGAGAAAGTAGTATGTTCCCGTTAAGAGACAATATTCCAAGTTTTAAAAGACCCTTTGTAACATATACCCTAATAGTTACCAATACTATAATATACCTTTTTCAGTTTTTATTACCTTCAAGGCTTGAAGAAATGTTCGTATTCAAGTACGGTTTTGTTCCTATAGCATTTTTGAAGGCTATTGCCGAACATAGATTGACAGTTCAAGATTTTTATCCTTTCCTTACCAGCATGTTCATTCACGGCAATTGGACCCACCTTATAAGTAACATGTGGACATTATGGCTTTTTGGGGATAATATAGAAGACAGACTGGGTCATTTCAGGTTTATATTATTCTACCTGCTGTCCGGGTTTTTTGCCATGTTCTCTCATTTCATTTTTTATTCGAACTCATTTATACCGGCAATAGGTGCGTCAGGAGCTATAGCAGGGGTTATGGGAGCATATGTTATCCTTTTCCCTTATTCAAGGATAATCACTTTTATTCCCGTCCTATTCGTCCCCTTATTCGTACGGATACCTGCATTAATATATCTTGCAATATGGTTTTTAATTCAATTGTACAATGGAGCTGTAAGTTCCATCCTTGGAGGCAGAGGCAGCGGTGTTGCTTGGTGGGCACATATAGGAGGGTTTATTAGCGGGATATTGTTTCTTAAGTTGCTATATACCAGGAAGTACCGAAGGCCGGTATACTATGAATAAAGGCAAATCTCATTTAAGCCAAGGTATCAATTTAGCAATTCAGGATTGATGCTTATGTTAAATCGAATAAATTATACCAATTTATTAATATAGAAAGGGGAATAGATATGACAAGACGAGAGAGGTTAATGGCTACAATAAAGGGAGAAAAGACAGACCGCCCACCTGTGTGTTTTTATGAAATTAATGGGTTAGATCAGGACCCAGACAATAAAGATAGGTTTAACATTTATAATGACCCGTCGTGGTATCCTCTTATTAAGTTGGCAAGGGAGAAATCCGACAGAATTGTGCTTCGTGGAGTTGGTTTTAAAAGGGGATCGGAGGACCCTTTAGCCCAGCTTACGACTGTGGAGGAATTTTTTGATGAGGGTGGAAGTTTCTATAGAAGTATAAGTATAAGAGCGGGCGACCGTATCCTTACTAGGCGCACAAGGCGTGACCCGGATATAGACACTGTATGGACTTTGGAACACCCTGTGAAAGATATTGAAGATTTTAAGGCTTGGATTAATTTGCCCCAGGCTGATGAAATTGGTGAACCTGATATATCTCCTGTATTTAACGCTGACAAGGAAATAGGAGATAGCGGGATTGTTGCAATTGATCTGGCAGACCCCCTCTGTGAGGTGGCCGAGCTTTTTGATATGGGTGATTATACCGTAATGGCAATGACAGAACCTGATTTGTTTCATAAGGCTTTGGAAAAAGTTTTTGAAAACAGGCTGAAAAAAGTGGAAGCCATAGCAAAAGCATTACCGGGACGCCTGTGGAGGATTTGCGGACCTGAATATGCCTGCCCTCCATATCTACCTCCGAAGTTTTTTAAGGAATATGCGGTACGCTACGATAAGCCCATAATTGATATTATCAAAAAGTATGGTGGATTTCCCAGAATACATTGCCACGGTAAAATAAAAGAAGTACTGGATGATATAGTTTCTACAGGCTGTATAGGGCTTGACCCAATAGAACCCCCTCCCCAGGGAAATGTTTCTCTTTTGTATGTAAGGAAGAATTATGGTGATAAACTGGTACTGTTTGGTAATATTGAATTGAGTGATATTGAAACAATGGAATCCGACGAGTTTGAAAAGAAAGTTATAACTTCTCTTGAAGAAGGTACAGCAGGTGAAGGGAAGGGCTTTGTACTTATGCCGACAGCTGCTCCCATTGGGAGAAAGCTTAAGCCGTCAACTTTAAAAAACTATGAAAAGATGGTAGAGATAATAGAGCGGACTACATGACTATTTGAATGGTAAAAGCAATAATAAAGCATCCCCCCCAAAATATGTTAGTGATAAATATATTAAACCTTCTGTGAATATTTACCGATATATTTATTAAGCAAACAGATGCTGTATAAAATTTAATTCATGAGTCTGATTCACGGAGGGATCTTTATGAAAGTAAGTAGCACGGATGCTGGTATTGTAAGGACTGTAACGGCTGATGAGCTTAACAGGGCAACCACGGCTACTAGAGAGACAGAAGAGGTAAGGAAAACCGAACAGGTAAACAAAAACGCTTTACGGCTTACAGAATTTGAAAAGGGAGAACTGCCCATAAGCGACAAGATAATTATTGAAGCTATTGAACGGGCAAACAGGGCAGTTTCAATTGCCAACCGCCGATTTGAGTATTCGATCCATGAAAAGACGAAAGAAATAATGGTAAAAGTGATTGATGTTGAAACAGAAGAAGTTATCCGGGAAATACCGCCGGAAAAGATACTTGACCTGGTGGCTATGATATGGGAAATGATTGGGTTAATTGTTGACGAAAGAAGGTGAAATGATGGATGCAAGGATCAATTTGTTAACTTCAAGGTTTCGTTTAACAGGTATTGCTACAGGTCTAGACACGGATCAAATAGTAAGCGACCTTATGAGAGTTGAGAGGCTCCCTCTGGACAGGTTATACCAAAAAAGGCAGCTTGCCGAGTGGAAAAGGGATGAGTACAGGAACATTATAAACCTTTTAAGAAGTGTGAAAGATGAATATTTTAATATCCTGAAACCCGCAAATTATATGCTGTCCCAGTCAACCTATAAAAAGATGAGTGCTATCAGTACAGATGATTCGGTAGTGACAGCCACGGCTGGTGCGAATGCTGTTCCTGGAAATTATCAAGTTAAGGTAGTTCAGCTTGCAACTGCGGCAAAGGCAGAAAGCTCCGGAACTGTTACAGCACCTCTTAAAAGCAGTGAGGGTATTAGCTCAAGCCATATTGCAAGTGCCGGCGGGAAAAATATAACAGTGATACTTGATGGTGTTTCCAGAGAAATTAAAATGGGTGATTATACTGAGCAAACCACTATCCAGGAGGTGGCTGCGGATTTACAGAATAAAATTGACAGTGCATTTGGAAGCGGGAAAGTGGTTGTTAGTTGGGTTGAAGAGGCAGGTGAATTTAAACTTACCTTTGATACATCAGGAGGAGCAAGCAGGATTACCTTATCAAACGGATATTCCAATGATGGGCTTACATATTTGAATATTTCTCCGGGTTCAAGCAACAGGCTTAACACAAACTTAACTCTTGAAGCTCTTTCATCCAAGTTTGCAAATCCATTGGTTTTCGATGAAAATGGCAACCTGGTATTTTCCATTAATGACAAGGAGTTCACTTTCTCAAAAACCACTACCTTGGCAAGCATGATGAGCGCCATAAACAGTGATAAGGATGCCAATGTCACTATTATATATGACGAGGTGCCGGATAAGTTTAGGATTACTGCAAAGCAGCTTGGAGCGGGGGAGACTATAAGGATAAGCCAGACGGGAGGAAACTTTTTTGATGGTGGCTCCGGAGGCAGCGCTTCGGGAATAAGTACAGTTTTACCTATTACTGAAGCCGGCAAGGATGCTGAGGTGATAATAGATGGGCAGACTATAATAAGAAGCAGCAACACTTTTACTGTTAATGGTATCACTTATACACTGAATAAGGCAAGTGACGTGGTCCAGACTATAAAAATAAGTCTTGATGTTGATGGAGTATTCAATATCATCAAAAGCTTTGTAGACAAGTATAATGAAATGATTGACAAAATAAATGCGAAACTATCTGAAAAATATGACAGGAATTATCTTCCTTTGACGGAAGAACAAAAAGAGGCTATGAGTGAAGAAGAAATTGAAAAGTGGGAAGCAAAGGCTAAAACAGGGTTGCTCAGGAACGACAGCATCCTTGAGAGTATAGTGTTCAATATGAGAAGGGCTTTATTTGACCAAATTGAAGGAGTTGACATTAACCTTACCAATATAGGGATAACCACAGGCTCATATCAAGAAAGAGGCAAGCTTAAAATTGATGAAGCAAAGCTTAAAGATGCCATTATGAATAATCCCGATGCGGTTATGGAACTTTTCAGTAAAAAGTCCGAAGCCTATCCTTCATATAGCAGGACCATGACGGCGGAGGAAAGGTCTGTAAGGTATAACGAGTCGGGGCTTGCCCATAGACTCTTTGATATAATTGAGGACAACATTAGCACATTAAGGAATTCCAACGGCAACAAAGGTATTTTACTGGAAAAGGCAGGTATTGAAGGGGACGCTTCGGAATTTTCAAACTTGATATATAATGAAATAAAAATGTATAACTCCCAAATAGATTCATTATATGACAAACTTATAGAGAAGGAAAACCAATATTATGCGAAGTTTGCTGCAATGGAAAGTATTATAGCGCAGATGAATGCCCAGAGTAATTGGTTGGCTATGCAGTTTTCTCAGTATAACCAGTAAACCGGTAACAGAAAATTAATATAAAAAAGAAAAAGAAAACACGGATAAGAAAGTATAATATATAGAATATAGAGAATGCGCGAATTTATTTATCAACCCGTGTTTAATTTCAGGAGGAGGAAGCTATGATTTTAAATAATACATATAATAAGGCATATAACCAATATAGGGAAAATGCCATTTTTACATCAACTCCGGAAGAGCTTACATTAATGCTATATAATGGCCTCATAAAGTTTATTATGCAGGCACAAGCTGCAATTGATGAAAAGGATATTGAGAAGGCAAATAACAGTATAATAAGGGCACAGGAGATAGTGTTGGAATTCCAAGCAACCCTGGATATGAAGTATGAAGTATCTAACAACCTGATGCTTTTATACGATTATATGTATCGGCGCCTTATGGAGGCAAACATAAGAAAAGATAAGGATATTCTTGGGGAAGTACTTGGTTTTGCAAAAGAATTAAGGGACATATGGACACAGGCCATGAAAATAGCAAAGAAGCAAAGCAGGGTAAAGGAAGCTTGAGGGGGTAAAATCAATATGACTTGTGAAGAATATATAAAAGAGATGATAGAAATATTATGGAAAAAATATGCCTTGTTAAGAGATATACTTGATTTGACCAGTTCTCAAACAAATGCCATAACCAACGAAGAATTAGAGATCTTGGAAAAACTTGTACAGGAGAAACAGACCAGGATTGACTCTATTGAACCTTTAGATAAACGGTTCAGCGCCCTTTTTCTGGAATTAAAGGAAAAACTGAAAATAAAGAGCATAGAACAACTTGGTAACCGGAATCTCCATGGGGCAAGGGATTTAAAAGAAGTAACTTCAAAAGTACTTGAAATTATTGCTGAAATAGGGGTAATAGAAAAGCAAAATAATGAGATAATGTTAAAACTAATGGATAAAAGTAAAAAACAAATCAAGAATATTATACATGGGAGAAAGGCATTATCAGCCTATACATCCAGCTCTTTAAATTCCCTGTCTTATTACATCGATAAGAAAAAATAAGAGTTATATTGAAAAGAAAGAATAAAGCCAATGTCGGCTTAAGTCAATGTTTATCATTTCACATAAAAATAAATCAAATAAAAAAATAAATAAAAAATAAATAAATTATATTGACATATCTTGTTGTTTTATGTATAATTGGTAATATAATACATATATTATATAATTTATTCAAAAAGTTAAATTATAACATTATTATACATAAATGTATATTGAATATATTATGGTTATAAATAAGCTTTTTCTGCTAATTAGTGTGAAAAGAAAATTATGCATTTATAACCAGCACAACAAATTGAATTTTCAATAGAATAAGTGGTGAAATTATGGGGGATATTGATTTTGGAGTAAATGGGCTTCTTGGTGGAAGATACAGGCTTGTTAAAATTTTGGGAAAAGGTGGAATGAGCACTGTATATCTTGCTGAAAACGTTAATCTCGGGACTTTTTGGGCTGTCAAGAAGATAGAAAAAAATACTGATATAGCTAAAGGGTTGAAAGTTGAGTCGGGTATACTCAAAAAACTTAACCATCCTGCATTGCCAAGAATTATAGATATTATTGAAGACGATGAAAATATATATATTATCCAGGACTTTATCGAAGGCATTCCGCTGGATAAAGAACTGGAAAAAGTAGGTAAATTTACTGAAAAAAAGGTAATTGAATGGGCTAAACAGATTTGTGACGTCTTAATATACCTTCATTCTTTTAAACCCAATCCAATTATTTATAGGGACATGAAGCCTTCAAACATTATCCTTACTCCATGGGGGGATATAAAATTAGTAGATTTCGGTATTGCAAGGGAGTATAAAGAGGGGAGGAAAAACGATACGGTTTACATAGGTACAAGAGGTTATGCTGCTCCTGAACAGTACGGTAGCGGCCAGTCAAATGTGACCACCGATATATACAGTTTCGGGGTAACTCTTTACCATTTGCTTACAGGCAAAGGCCCCGGCCAGTTTCCCTTCGGATTGAAGCTTCCGGAGTATTATGATGGAGATATATCTCACGGTATAATGCAAATAATATGCAAGTGTACCAGGTATAACCCTGAAGAAAGGTATCAGTCGGTACATGAATTAAAAAAGGACATTGATGCAATAGAGAAAACAATAAAAACTACAGAGTACAGTATAATGGACAATAATACAGCGGGCAACCCCAGGAACTTTAAAAGGCTCATTTTAACAATATGGGATAATACTGAATTTGCTTGTGAATTAGCGTATATTACATCAAAAATGACTGAGCTGGATATATTACTCGTCGACCTGGATTTACTTTCACCGAAAGCAGATTTGTTTCTAAATATAAAAAAGTATTCTGAAAGGTTGGTAGGAGAAGGAGTATTAAATGAGTCGGGAATAAATATTGTATTAGATTCAATTGAAAAGGGTTATTTTACTCGGGAGAATCTTTTGGGGGCATGTATAAAACGCAAGGAGCTTAAAAATTTGTATATCCTTACTGGAAATTACCGGCTTGAAAATTATGAATACTATAATAATGAAAGCCTTGTCAAGTTTATAGAAAAAGCAAGCCAAATATTTGATGTTTTAATACTTGCAGTAAATAAATCAATTTACGACTCGTTTACCGTTATATCCCTTATTAAATCTGATTTAAATATAGTTCCTATCTGTGCCGATATTGATAAATTCAGGGAATTCAACAACTATATTGTATTTTTGAAAGAAAAGCAGCAAATACAGCTTGATAAAACTAAATTTGTAGCTTTCGATTATAACCCTTCATGTAATTTACAGGAAAATGCTATTGAGGAAATTACACAGCGTAACTATTTTGGCAAGATCAGATATTGCCCCAGGAGGGCGAAATACAGAAATTTAAAAATCTCTTATGCCAGAAAAATGGATAAAGGTGTGATAAATGATTATATTTCAATTCTCCAAAATTTAAGAATACTGCCTGGAAGAAATTATAGAAAAAGCTATGGCATAAATATAAGTAAAATTAATATAAGTAAAATTAAAATTTCTTAACTTAAGTTGGCAATAAAGAGATATTGAGATGGAAATAAAGGAAAAAAAGATATATTAAATAGGCAATAAACGGATGAAAGCTATTCAGGAGGGTGAGAACGTGCCTATAATAAGTACTCTTCATAAAACGTTACTGGATAGAGGAGAAAGCTTTGTGTTTGAAAAGGACAGGAGCGATATAATTACAATCATCTCCAATATCACTTTTAACATATTGAAGGATTCGCCAAAACTTGTAGCTGATGTGGCAAACGGCATAGTAGATAGGCATGTATTGGAAACGGCAATAATTAAAGACATTGATAAAAACAAATACCATTATGGTATTTTTAGGGATGGACTTATAAAGAAGGTTTTAGACTTTATGTTTGGGTATGGAGAACTTCAACAGTATATAGAAGATGAAGAAATCACCGATATAGATGGTACAAAGTACAATGAGTTTGTAATTAAAAAAAGGGGAGTACGGGAAAAGGTTCCCATAAACTTTGGAAATGAAAAAATTTTTGATACCTATTGCAAACTTATAGCCATAAGAAACGGCGGGATTCTTAATGAAAACGACAGCCACTGCAGAGTGACCGACGAAAAAAGGCGGCTTCGGATAAATGTTTCAATAAAACCAAGGAATATATCAGGGCCGGCTATAAGTATCCGCAAGCACCGCATTAAAAGTTATAATCTTGATGACCTTGTAGAGCTGGGTATGATAGACAATGAAATAAAAACACTGATTGAGAAACTCGCCTTCTCCGACGCTACGGTTGTTTTCTGCGGTAAAGGAGCAGCAGGCAAGACAACTCTTATGAGGGCTTTTGTAAACGCCCTTCCTGAAATGGAGCGTGTATTGATAGCAGAAGCTGATGCTGAAATATACCCTGATAAACCTTACTGTATAGAGCAGAGGGTAAAGAAAGAAAATGAGGGAGGAAGGCCCGTTACTTTGAGAGACCTTGTAAAAGACGGCCTTACAATGTCTCTGGACTCTTATTGCATTGGGGAAATTACAGGTGATGAAGCCTGGGAGTTTGTCAAGGCTTCTTTTACCGGCCACAGGGGGCTTGCAACAATACATTCGGAAAGCGCGGAAGATACCTTTCCAAGGCTTTTGATTTTAAGTAAAGGAGCCAATATCCAGGAAAGTGAAAAAACCATAAAAGAAATGATGGCAAAAAGCATAGATGTAATATTTTACTTAAAATCCTTTAAGGTAGTGGATATATTGGAAGTAATAAGCTATAACCATGATCGGGATGTGTTTTTGTACAACAGGCTATTTGAATACAAAATAAGTCATGAAGACTGTAATGGGAATATTGAAGGAGAATTTGTAAAGTGTTCTGATATTGGTGAAAGGATAAGCAGCATCTTTGCAAGGAGGGGATTGATTTGACGGGGGAAATACCTCTAATACTTATAGTAAACTCTTTTTTAATTATTGGATCTACCCTGTTTCTTGCTTCCCAAATTGCGCGGAATATTAGTATAAAAAGGGCGATCCAGGAAGGATTAAGCCGGTTTAATGAGAAATATATTGAAAAAAGGCTCCGGAGGGAAATAAAAAAGTATGGCAGAACTGCACCTGTTAAACTAAGTTTTACCGAAAAAATTGAACTGTACTTGATTGATAAGTCCAATATCAGACGTTATATTCCTTTTATGAATACCCATACCTTGCTTCTGGTTTGTTTTATAATTTTTATTGTAAGTTTTCAACCTTTTTTCAGGCTTCTGTTATTTGCACCCTCTGCTTTTATATTATCTACTGTTATTTCCCTTATACCAGTATTTATACTGGACCTTATAGGGAGGTATAATTCTGAAAAAGTCAGGAGAAAGCTGGCAGAATTTATTTCAGTATTAAATAGATGGTGTTCGGTAAAAGAAGATATTTTCTATGCCTTTGAGAAATCTCTGGATTCCGGTATAGGAGAACCTTTAAACACATTTATACGAGATATGGTTATCCAGGTAAACAGAGGGATAAACCCCCTGGATGCATTGGGTATATTGCAAATGAAGGTGGATAATTCTCAGTTTAAAGACTTTGTAATAAACATAAAGCAAAACATTAAACACAGGGGAAATTTGAAAAAGCTGCTGGACAACTTGGAAGACCAATTTTATAAAATTGAAGAAGAGTTCAACAGAAGAAAAATTTCAACTTATAGAGACCGTCTAACAGTATATTTTATTATGTTCTTGGTATTATTTACCGGTTATTTATTTTTAAAAGTAAACCCGGAAGTTGAAAACTTTTATCTGGGGACTATCCAGGGAAAGATGCTAATTACGGTTTTTTGCCTCCTTTATGCCCTGGGATTTTATTTGGCATTAGGTATAGGTAGGTTCAAATATTAGTATTAGCAAAAAATAGTTGAGTAAAAAATGCTTTTTATGAATAGATAGTTAAAAAGTAATGAGAACAATGAGGAATGGTATGATAAATGATGAAAGGGCGCAGAGGGAATGGAAGAAATAATGGTTTTTATAAACACCCATAGAATTTTTACTGTAGTAATGCTAATCATTAATATCATATTAAACAGCACTCTTGTAAAAAGAATTGATTTAAAAATCAATAAAAACATAAATGAGGCAAAGGGAAGGAGGCTGGTAGAGAATTCGATTTATAGAAAATGCACTTATACAGTAATAAAATATGTCAATAATTATGAAAGGAGGTGCGGTAAAACCCGAATTTACAAGTGGGCAAAAAACAGGGCAAAAAGAGGAGGTTTTGAAGGTAATCACCCTGTATCGACATACTTATTTTTACAATTAGGTTTACCCATATTGCTTTTTATTATTGCATTTATCCTTAATTTCCCTTCGTTTAAAGAACCGATAAAAGTTTCTATACTAGCATATATCACTGTTGAAATAGTGATTGCAAAAAGAAAGAAAAGGCTTGACATGAAACTGCAAAGGTACGGGTATAAAATTTATAAATACCTGCACAACCAGATTGTATCGGGAATTAAAGTTACGGATGCAATTAAAACTGTATATGAAGTTATTGAGGATAAGGATTTAAGGGATGTTTTACTCAGAATGGCTGCAAGGTATGAACTTACATTGGATATTGATGCTGCACTGGATGAATTCAAATCAGTATATGACACCCAGGAGGGAGAAAGTTTCTGTGTGGCCGTAAAACAAGGCATACTTACAGGAGATAACCAGAATTTGCTGGCAAGGCAGGAAAATATTATGTTTAAAAAATACTTCAACTATATCCAGGCCGAAACAGATGCCTGTAAAACCAGGAGTATTGCAGCCGCAATAGTTTTTACAGCAATCATAGTGACCATGATATTGGTACCTTTTTTCTTTGAAGCATCTGATGCAATTGGAAAACTTTTTTCATATTAAACGGGAATGCTAATTTTCTTTGAAACTATTAAAACTAAGGGTAATACGGCAAAAAAAACATATATGGCAAAAAAAGTAATTTTGGAGGAGGTGTTATAATGACAAAGATAAGGGCAATGTTACAGAATATAATTATCAGAAGTACCAATGTTATTAGGATTGTAAGGTGCTCTAATGCTGCCAGAAGATTTTCAGTAGATAGGAGAGGCTTTGGTATGAACGAAATATTAGGGATAGCAGCAGGATTAATAATTGCAGCGTTAATTGTTGTACCTGGATTAAAGACTTTTACCAACAATATTATGGACAAGCTCAGCCAGTGGTGGTTAAGTGTACAGAATATATTTTTCTCAACAAGCATCCAATAATACCAGGTATTTATTCAATGATATATATGCATAATACATGCATATCGTACTTAATGTAAATGCGTGCCGGCATATACTGGAGGTGTATTCATGCCGTCTAAAGCAATTGTTTTTGGAATTGCACTAGTACTCTTTATAGCTTTGTTTGTGTCTATAATAGAGTTTTTTCTTCCCCTTTCTGCCAAAAACGAGATGAATACCATTTGTAGGAAAACCCTTTTGAAAATGGAACTGGAAGGGGGAATGACAGTTGCTATGAGAGATGAACTGATATCCGCTTTATATGGAAAAGGGTTCAGGACAGTGGTAATTGAGGGTACCGAAAATGCCAAATATGGCCAGGAAATTTCTCTCTATGTAGAGGCTTATTATGTTTATAGTAGGCTTAGGGGTATACTTTCCAGGGAAGATACGGTTCAGCGGATGGTATATAATAAGACAACCATAGCAAGAAAGGTCTTGAATTGAGGAAAATGATGTGAGGGGAAGAAATTGCATTTAAAAGAGAATAAAAAAGTTTTTTTCAAGATACGCTGTATAAAAGGGAGCGGCACAATGGATGTAATGGTGATAGGGGCCATAATTGTATTTGTGCTTCTTCCCATATTTTCTTCTATAATGGAAAGATATATTCTTTTTACAAAATCACAGATTATAAAAGATGCAATGGATGTTACCAACTTGTCTGTCTACTATGCCTTAGAAACCGAAACCTTGGGAAAAGGTTACGTGGGTTTTAATGAAGATGATGTTTTGGGAATATACGTGAAGATGCTTGCAAAGAATTTACAATTGGATGCCGATCTAAATCCGACAGAGAATTCAGTTGTTGATTATAAAGTAAGGATAGAATCTGTAATAATTTATACAGAGGACTTGCCTACAACCTGTCCGGATGGAGTAAATATAACAAGGCCTGCCGTACACAGTTGTATAGTTGTACCTGTAAAACCTGTGTTTTTTAGTAACATTATAACAAGGATAACAGGAAAAGAATACATAGAATTAAAGGTGCATGTAGATTCGGATATTCCCATCAATAATTAAATTTAGTGCAGATGTTCCGTTTAACAATTAAATTTATACTTGGGGGTTTTTATGAAAAGGGTTAATATATTTATATTGACAATTGTATTAGCTTTAATTTTCCTTGTGGTTGAAATAATAATTATAAAAAGTGCATCAAAGTATGAGCCGAAAATAGATGTTGTATTTGCTGCGCGAAAAATAAAGGCAGGTGAAACTGTTACAGAGGATATACTGGAAGAAAGAAAAATAAGTGTTAGTATGGCACATAGCCAGTCGGTAAAGGATAAAAATGAAATAACGGGGAAAAAGGCAAAAGTAGATATAGAAAAAGATGAGATCATACTTGCAAGCAGAATAACGGATTCTGAAGATATTGGTGAAATAAAAGTAAAAGACAAAAACAACAGGTTGTTTACTGTTGAATTTAAAAGTGACCAGGCAAACGGCTGGCAGTTGAAAGAAGACCAATATGTTGATATTATATTTATACCGAATGAAAAAAATATTATGCCGGCAATGAAACAGGAAATATCCGGAAAGGAAAACAACAAGGGGGTTGATGCACAAGATATGAACCTTGTCCCAAGCATTACAGGGGATAGGATTCAAAGGATAAGAAATATCAGGGTAGCAGCATTGATAGATGAAAAAGGCAGATTAGTAAAAAATCCGGAAAATGCAACTATCCCAAGATACATATCTTTTGAAGTTGACGACAAGCTAGACGAATTCCTGGCCTATGCGAAGGGCAACGGAAGGCTTGAGATTTCAGTAATACCGGCAGGTGAATGATTTGCAGTATGAGGCAGGCATTGGTAAAACTTGTGTATCAACAGGCTTCATTGCGAAAGCTTTAAGGAAAAAGGAGGTGAAAGTGTGGCTGAAATTAAATATGAAATAATTAGAGAATTGGGTATTATCAGCTATGGCTCTAAAGGTTGGGCAAAAGAAGTGAATATTGTAAGTTGGAACGATAGAAAACCAAAACTCGATATAAGGGATTGGGACGAAACCCATGAAAAAATGGGGAAAGGTATAACATTGAACAAGGAGGAAGCAATTGAACTGAAAAATATATTAAACAAGATTAATTGGGATGAGTTGGAAATATAGGTTATAGGTGGAATAGGTTCATACACAATAGTATAGACAATAGTAATCATAAACAATTCTGTAAACAATAGCATATCCGGGGAATGTGGAAAAGATTGGGATGCCATAGGTAATATGAGCATCCTGTTTTATTCCATTGTGCTCAAATAATTCCTTTATCTTATAAAATATGATATAATACTATACAATGAGAGAATGACATAGCAGTTATTAGGTGCCTATTCCTGGTATAATATACCGAGTATTATAGTTAAAGTTAATAAGATGGTAAGCCAACGGGTTTTAAAGGGGTTTTGATATGGAGGAAAAAATACTGCCCAAAGCCTGGGAGAGTTTGTTGAATTCTTCAAGTCTTATTCCGGTAATAGTAAGGTCGGTAGAAAGATTCCATGACACAAGCTGGACAATGGAACCTAACAGGCATGAGTTTTTTGAGATGGTGTATATTAAAAAAGGCAATGCTGTATTTGAAATTTCCGGAAAGGTGGCTGACATAGGCCCAAATAGCATTATAATAATCAAGCCCAGGCAACCTCACAAGTTTATTGTAAAATCTAAAGGAGGCTGTGAATTTATTGTATTTAACTTTAAGTTTGAAAACAGGGTAAATAATGAAGTAGCCGAAATATCTCTTGAGGATTTTCTGAACTTCTTAAGGGGAAAGGAAACAGGGCCTTTTATAACACTAAAGGTAAATGCAAAAAATGATATTATTATACTTTTAGACAGAATACTCACGGAAAAAAAGAATAATGACATAGGCAGTGAGTTTTTAAACTACCTTCTTATGCTTGAACTTTTTGTTTTAATTTCCAGGGCTTTGAAGATGGAATGGGAAAACAGTATTAAGGGAAAAAGCAATAAACTAAATGAAGTAATACAAGCAGCTGTTAACTTTATCAACAACAATTATGAGCGGGACATATCTTTAAAAGACATTTCTAAATATGTTTTTCTTAGCCAGAGCTATTTTGCTAGGGCTTTTAAAGAAATAAAAGGAGTAAGCCCTATAAATTATCTCATAAAAGTAAGGGTTGAAAGAGCTAAAGAATTGTTAGCCGGGACAAGCCGGAAGGTTGGAGATATAGCTATTAGTGTGGGCTTTTCAAACCAGCAACGTTTCAATGAAATCTTTAAAAAGTATACGGGCATGACGCCCCTTCAATATCGGAAATCGCAACAGGAACCCCAACAGCAGTAAATTAAATTACAATAAAAAATTTCAATAATGAGAAAAAACATTAATAATTTTAAAGTATAAAGAATAAATAACGGAAGGAAGGGAATAAAAACACCGTTATAATAAATTAACATGTTGAGATAAGGGGGTATTTAATTATGGGGATGACCATGACTCAAAAAATATTGGCTGAGCATGCAGGCCTTGACAGGGTTGTGCCCGGACAACTAATAAAAGCGAAACTTGATATGGTGCTGGGAAATGATATAACTACACCTGTTGCAGTCAATGAATTCCGGAAAATAGGTATAGATAGGGTGTTTGATATAAATAAAATTGCTATAGTGCCTGATCATTTTACACCTAATAAGGATATTAAATCCGCACAGCAAGTAAAATTTATCAGGGAATTTGCAAGGGAAATGGGAATTGTAAACTTCTTTGAGGTAGGACAAATGGGTGTGGAGCATGCCCTACTCCCCGAAAAAGGGCTGGTAGTACCAGGAGACGTTGTTATAGGGGCCGATTCTCATACATGTACCTATGGGGCCCTGGGGGCATTTTCTACAGGAGTAGGCAGTACTGATATGGCTGCCGGTATGGCCACAGGAGAAGCCTGGTTTAAAGTTCCGGAGGCAATTAAGTTTATATTAAAGGGAAAACCGGGGAAATGGGTAAGTGGAAAGGATATTATTCTCCATATAATCGGGATGATAGGAGTGGATGGTGCCCTGTACAAGTCAATGGAATTTACGGGGAACGGTGTGCAGTGCCTGTCTATGGACGATCGTTTTACAATTGCCAATATGGCTATTGAAGCCGGTGCAAAGAACGGTATATTTGATGTAGATGAAAAAACGTTGGAATATGTAAAAGAACATTCATCCAAGCCTTATAAGGTTTATTCTGCTGATGGAGATGCAGAATACAAAGAGGTATATGAAATTGACCTTTCTACACTAAAACCCACAGTTGCATTTCCACATCTGCCTGAAAATACTAGGACTATAGATATGGTTGGAAATGTAAAAATCCACCAGGTGGTTATTGGTTCATGTACCAACGGCAGATTGGAAGATTTAAGGGTGGCTGCTAAAGTTATGGAGGGTAAGAAAGTGCACCCTGATGTGAGGTGCATAATAATTCCAGCTACTCAAAAGATATGGAAAGAGGCTATGAATGAAGGACTGTTCGATATATTCATAGACGCAGGGGCAGCAGTAAGCACACCTACATGCGGACCGTGCCTTGGAGGACATATGGGAATACTCGCCGAGGGTGAACGTGCAGTAGCTACAACAAACAGGAACTTTGTAGGAAGAATGGGCCATCCCGCAAGTGAGGTATACCTTGCAAGCCCTGCTGTGGCTGCAGCATCAGCAATTGCAGGAAGGATAGCTTTACCGGAGGAAGTATAGGTTATTATAAAGGAGGTAAAGGGATTGGAAATCAGGGGCAAGGTTATAAAATATGGTGACAATATTGATACTGATGTAATAATACCGGCAAGGTATTTAAACACTTCGGATCCGGATGAACTTGCAAAACATTGTATGGAAGATCTGGATAAAACTTTTACGGCAAGGGTTCAAAAGGGTGATATTATGGTTGGCGGCAAAAATTTTGGATGCGGGTCATCCAGAGAACATGCCCCTATAGCAATAAAAGCTTCGGGTATTTCTTGCATAATAGCAGAGACCTTTGCAAGGATTTTTTACAGAAATGCAATAAATATCGGCCTACCTATCCTGGAATGCCCTGAGGCGGCAAAGGATATAGATGAAGGGGATGAGTTATCTGTTGATCTTTCTAAGGGTAAAATAACCAATATTAGCACAGGTAAAGAATATACAGCAGTTCCCTTCCCGGAGTTTATGCAGGAAATTATGGAAGCGGATGGACTTATAGGGTATATAAAAAAACAGGTACAGCCATAAGGAAGAATAAAAAGGAGATAAAGGAGATAGGGTTATGAAAAAATACAATATTGGAGTTATACCTGGTGATGGTACAGGACCGGAAGTTGTCGCGGAAAGTGTAAAGGTTTTAAAAGCCGCAGCGAAAAAGCATGGGTTTGATTTTGATTTTGAGTATTTCGATTTTGGGGGAGAAAGGTATTTAAAGACAGGAGAAATACTGTCGGATAGTGATATTGAAAAGGTAAAAACAAAAGATGCAATTCTTCTTGGGGCAATAGGGCATCCTGATGTAAAGCCCGGCATACTTGAGAAGGGGATTTTGCTTAAACTTCGCTTCACTCTTGACCAGTATATTAACTTGAGGCCCGTTGTACTCTACGAAGGTGTTGATACCCCTTTAAAAAACAAAGGCCCTGAAGATATCGATTTTGTTGTTGTAAGAGAAAACACGGAAGGTTTATATTGCGGGGCAGGGGGATTCTTGAAAAAGGGAACTCCCGATGAAGTTGCCATACAAGAATCGGTTAATACCCGTAAAGGTGTTGAAAGGTGTGTAAGGTTTGCCTTTGAATATGCAAGAAAACGTAATAAAGAAAAGAAGGTTACATTATGCGGAAAGACCAATGTTTTAACCTATGCTTTCGATTTGTGGGAAAGGACATTTTATGAGGTGGCTAAAGAGTACCCCGATATTCAAACTGATTATGCCCATGTAGATGCCATATGCATGTGGATGGTTAAAAATCCTGAATATTTTGATGTAATTGTAACAGACAACATGTTCGGTGATATAATCACCGACCTGGGAGCTGTAATTCAAGGCGGAATGGGTATAGCGGCCGGCGGAAATATAAATCCCGCAGGAGTTTCCATGTATGAGCCCATTGGAGGTTCTGCTCCCAAATATACAGGGAAAAATATGATAAATCCCCTTGCTGCAATTGCTGCAGGCCAGATGATGCTGGAACAGCTTGGAGAAGATAGTGCTGCTCATACCATAGAAAGAGCAATAAAGAAGGCGGTAAAGGAAAACATAAAGAATCTTTCTGCCGGCAAAATGGGTTACGGAACAAAGGAAGTGGGAGACCTTATTGCAGGCTATGTAGAGTCTTTATAGAAAAAGAAAAGTAAGTTTAAAGTAAGTTTAATTTTAAATTTATATTAACGGCATGAATATCAAACACCCAACAAGGCATAATAACAATGGGTGATATTATGGAAGAAATGAATAATAATGATAATAATGAAAACATGGGAAACAGCGAAGTGGCTGTTCAGGCCGGAACCAATACAATATTTATAGTTATTGGGTGGATTTCGGCTATTCTTGCCCTTTTTGCCTACCCCTTTATTTTCGGGGTGGTAGGAGTAATAATGGGAATTCTTGCTGTAAAAAACGGCAGCAGAGCAGGACTCCCGTTAATAGTGGCCAGCATAATTCTAATGGGTATCGGATTAATATACAGCGGCGTAATAATGAATTATGTCAGGCACTATCTGGGATTATAATTAAAATAAAAACTAAAGATTAAGCAGAGTAATATTAAAAACATTAAAACTGTATTATTTATTATTGTATTATTTTATGTCTTGCAGTAAAGTAAGTATAAGCCCCGGAATTTTTACAAGAGGGGCTTGTTTTTCTATTGCTCCGATATTATAAGCAACTTTCGGCATACCATATACAACGGAGGAATTTTCATCCTGCCCTATGGTTCTGGCTCCGCTATTTTTCATTGCAAGAAGCCCTTTAGCTCCATCACTTCCCATACCGGTTAAAATTATTCCTATTGCATTTTTACCTGCTTCAGCTGCAACAGACTTAAATAGAACATCAACTGAAGGACAATGCCCGTTTACTTTTTCGCCTTTAAAACATCTGATATAATAACTACTGCCCGATTTATAAACCTTCATGTGGTAATCTCCAGGTGCTACCAAAACATGGCCCGGTAATACTTGATCTCCTGTTTGGGCTTCTTTTACATTTAAAGAAGTAATACTGTTTAATCTTTCAGCAAACATCCTTGTGAAGTTGGGAGGCATATGTTGAACAATAACAATTCCCGGGATAGTATTAGGAAGCTCTTTAAGTATACTTACTATAGCTTCGGTACCTCCTGTTGATGCTCCTATTGCAATAATCTGGCTTGTCGAAATATCCACTGTAATCCTCCTGGGTCAAAATAATTATATTTTTAATATTGTATTCCTATAAGTTCTTACAGATTATTATACAATAATAGCAGATAACTTGTCTAATACACCCCAAACATCACAGTGCTGACGCATTATTTAAATGCTGTTTCAAAGCTGCATTTCCGGTTTAATATATTCCTTATTTTAATACATTTTTATGTATTTTTTCTGTACATAAAAAGAAAAGAACAGGCATACCACCTGTTCTTCCATCTGAGCATGCCTTATTTCTCATTTATTTCTTTCTGTTCCGGTAATGTGTATGCAGAAGATGATGTGATTTTTCTCCCAGCGGTTCATGGAGATATTCGGCATATAGTGATTTTACCGCAGGATTCTCATGGGATTTTCTGATGGGCAGATTTTTGTCCGCCTGATAAATGGCTGCTATTCTTTTCATCCTGACCTCATCATTTGTATGATATGGCTGGCCTCCCCCACCTATACATCCTCCGGGACAGCACATGACCTCAATGAATTGGTAGGCTGCTTTGCCTGCCTTAATCATTTCCATCATTTTTGAAGCATTTGAGAGCGAATGAACTACTGCGACCTTTACTATGATTCCATTTAGGTCCACTTCCGCTTCCTTTATGCCTCCCAGTCCCCTTATCGTATGAAAATCTATTCTGTCAAGTGTTTTTTCCGTAACTACTTCGTATACCGTCCTGAGAGCAGCTTCTGCAACACCCCCGCTTGCTCCGAAGATAACTGCAGCACCAGTGGTTATTCCGAAAGGATTGTCATATTCCTCCTCGGGCAATCTGTCAAAGTCTATACCCGCCTGTTTCAACATCCTGCCAAGTTCCCTAGTGGTGAGTACCGCATCAACATCGGGATGTATCCCATCCACACTCATTTCCGGTCTTTTTGCCTCATATTTCTTTGCGGTACAGGGCATTACCGAAACCACAAATATATCTGCAGGATTTATTCCCGTCTTTTCAGCATAATAACTTTTTGCCAGAGCCCCAAACATTTGCTGGGGAGATTTGCACGTGGAAACATGCGGGAGCAGTTCGGGATAATATTGTTCGATGAAGTTGATCCATCCCGGGCTGCAGGAGGTAAGCATAGGCAGAACCCCATTATTTTTCATCCGGTGCAGTAATTCATTTCCTTCTTCAACAATTGTTAAATCAGCTGTAAAATCGGTATCAAAGACCCTGTCAAATCCAAGTCTCCTCAATGCTGCCACAAGTTTGCCCGTTACTATGCTTCCCGGTTCCAACCCAAATTCTTCCCCTATCGAAACTCTTACAGCAGGGGCTGTCTGGACAATTACATGCTTTTGTGGATTGTTAAGGGCTTCCCATACTTTCTCGATTTCTTCTTTTTCATAAATGGCGGCAACAGGACAAACAGTAGAACATTGACCACAGGCGGTACATGCCACATCAAAAAGATATTTTCCATATGTGGGAAGCACCTCAATTTCGGTACCCCTACCAATTTTTTCAATTATGTTAACCCCCTGTACATCCCTGCAGATTTCCACACAGCGTCCACACCTTACACATTTATTGGGATTCCTCACAATAGACGGACTGCTGGTATCTAAAGGCTTGATTTCCAAAACATTTTCAAACCTGTTGACCCTTACTCCTGCCTGATTTGCAATCTTCTGAAGCTCACAGTTTAAATTTCTGTGGCAAATAAGGCAGTTCGCGTCATGATTGGCAAGAAGCAGCTCAAGTATAACTTTTCTTGCCTCTAAAACCCTTGCTGAATTGGTGTGGATGACCATCCCGTCTGTAACAGCCGTTGAACAGGCACTGGGCAGCGTTTTCATGCCTTCCACTTCAACTATGCAAACCCTGCAATTTGCCTTGACAAACTGGTCGGGATGATAGCAAAGGGTCGGTATTTCAATGCCGACCGATTTTGCCGCATTTAGAATCGTTATACCCTCAGGAACTGATATTTTCGTATTGTTTACAGTTATTTTTACCATATTCATAATCACGGCCCCCTTATACAATATTGGAATTCGTTGAAAGATTGCGCATACCTGACAAGTAATCATCCCTGAAATACTTCATTGTGGTCAGAACAGCCGTGGGTGCAGTCTGACCGAGACCACAGAATGAAGTCTGGCACATGACATTGCATATGGATTCCAGGAGTGCTAGGTCATTGTTCGAAGCATTACCTGAAACAAACCTGTAGAGTATCCTGAGTATCTGCCTGTTACCCTCCCTGCAGGGTGTACATTTACCACACGATTCATGCCTGAAGAATCTCATAATCAGCCTTACTATTTCAAGTACATTATATCTTTCATCGATTACAATAACCGCTCCGGCACCCATGGTAAGACCCTTGTTTTCCATCTCCTTGTAATCAAGCTTTATATCAAGCATTTCCTCGGGAATACAGGGCCCTGACGCTCCTCCAAGTTGTACCATCCTTATTTTCCTGTTTTCCGGAATCCCTCCTCCCAGTTTGTAAATAATATCGCGTATCGTGACACCGAAAGGAATCTCGTATACACCTCGGTTGTTAACATTTCCCGAAAGACTGACCAGTTTTGTTCCGCTCGAAGATGGAGTGCCTATGGAAATGAACTTTTCGGCACCTTCCTGTATAATAAAAGGCAGGTTTGAAAACGTCTCCACATTATTTATAAGGGTTGGCTTGTTATATATTCCGGAAACTGTAGGATAAGGCGGCTTACTTCTTGGTCTGCCCGCTTTTCCCTCTATGGATTCGATAAGCGCAAATTCCTCACCGCATATGTATGCACCTGCACCTGAACGGATTTCAATATCAAAACTGAAATCCGACCCCAGAATCCTTTTGCCCAGAAACCCTTTTTCTCTTGCCGCTTCAATGGCTCTGCTCATTATTATAATAGGTTTGTTATATTCTCCCCTTATGTAGATATAGCCTTTTTCTATCCCCATGGAATATGCGGTAATAATCATTCCTTCTATCAACTGGTGCGGGTCATTCTCCATGAGATACTTGTCTTTAAAGTTGCCGGGCTCTCCTTCGTCAGCATTACAAACCAGGTACTTGGGAAACACATCCGTTTTAAGGATAGTCTCCATCTTTACTCCTGTTGGAAAACCTGCTCCACCGCGTCCCCTCAAATTTGATGCTTTTACTTCGTCCACAACCTCCTGGGATGTCATATTCAAAGCCTTTTCCAGGGCTTTGTACCCTCCTGCTGCAATATAATCCTCAATGGAATCAGGGTCAATTTTCCCACACCTGGCAGTTATAACAGGGTAACCACAAATCTCATTCCTTGTTTTCATTGTACTTCCTCCTATACGATGAAATAATACCGGCTATTTTTCCGGGTGTCAGATTTCCGTACAGTTCTTCGCCTATCCTGATAGCCGGAGAAATATCACAGCATCCCAAGCAGCTGGTATGCTCCAGAGTAAATACACCATCCGGTGTAGTCTCCCCCATTTTGATCCTGAGGATATTTTCCAGTTCTTTTACAACATTTAAAGAACCATTTACATAACACGGCACATCTCCGCAAACCTGGATTATGAACTTCCCCCTGGGTTTGGTGGAAAACAGGGAATAAAAAGTAATAATGCTGTAAACTCGACTTTCCTTAATATTGAGTTCATTTGCAACAAACTTCACCTCATCCTCCGAAATGTAATTTGTATCCTTGCTTTTCTGATAATCAAGCAGGATATGGATGAGGTTTTCAGACGCTCTCCCGCGCCTTTCAATGATTTCCTTGAGTTTTACCATAAACTAGCCCCCTTTTTAATGATTGAGATACTTCTCAGCTCCTCATTGTCAACATCATTTCAACACATGACACCGGAGCCGGTTTAAGAACAGTCTCCGGGCTACTTCTGAACTGTTTTGAGCCCATATGTACTTATTACAGTACACACAATAAAACATGTGTTTTATTCAGTTTGTAGTTTTTTACAAATTGAGCTAAAAGTATACTTAAGCGGTTAAAAAAGCGGACTTAAATGCGGGCATAAGTAAATTGCTTGAACTAAACCCATGAAGGGTATTTTTTTGTCAGTTGAACAGCATTGCATTTTTATACGTGCATTATAACATATTATATACTTACATATCAATAATAAATTGTTATTGACAAACATACGGGTGCATTTAATTTAAGTGAAGAAAATACATACGGGCGCATTTTCAAATTTTGAAGAAAATGCTGAAAGTAACATTGCGGAAAGTCTTATAGAGCCTGTTAATCCGACGAGGGATAAGCAAATCAACTGTATGAGCAAAATAATTACATTGAAATATTATTAAATTCCATTCAAATTATTTTGCGAGTTTGATTTGCCCCGAAGTGAATTTACAGGCTCTTAAGACTTGGAGCATTTAGTT
>JABUEW010000032.1 GCA_013314855.1 Bacillota bacterium
CAATAGTGCGGTTCACAATTTTATCACCTCACACCTTAAGCCGGTACAATTTTACCTCTTCTGCACCAGACTTATATGTTTATTTTACACAATATATATTCAAATGTCCACTGATACCTATTCATAATATATGTCTACTCCAGTATCAATATGAAGGATGACCCTGTATTTTTGGAACTGTGACATTATATATCAATAGATGATGGATATGATTAATTCTATATATACTTTCTCATATGCAAAAGTGCTGTTTTTTCAAGCCTTGATACCTGTGCTTGTGAAATGCCTATTTCTTCAGCTACCTCCATTTGGGTGCGTCCCTCAAAAAATCTTAAGTTAAGTATTAGCTTTTCCCTATCATTTAGTTTTTGCATGGCTTCTTTTAATGACAGTCCTTCAATCCAATTTTCATCAGTGTTTTTTTCGTCACTTACTTGGTCCATTACATATATGGCATCCCCTCCATCATGATAAACAGCCTCAAAAAGGGATACAGGATCTTGTATGGCATCTAGTGCAAGGACAACATCTTCCTTTGGTATTCTTAATTCTTCGGCTATCTCAGATATGGTAGGTTCCTTGGAGTTCTTATTAGTAAGCCTTTCTTTGGCCTGTAGTGCTTTATAAGCAATGTCTCTCAGTGAACGGCTTACACGTATGGAATTGTTATCCCTCAAATATCTTCTGATTTCTCCAATTATCATAGGGACGGCATAAGTTGAAAACTTAACGTTTTGTGAAACATCAAAATTATCTATAGCCTTGATCAATCCTATACATCCAACTTGAAAAAGGTCATCTAAAAATTCTTTTCTGTTATTAAATCTCTGGATAACACTTAATACAAGTCTTAGGTTGCCTTTTATAAACTCTTCTCTTGCCGAGGTGTCCCCCTTATGCATTCTTTCGAACAATTTTTCTTTTTGTTCATTACTTAAAACAGGTAATTTGGATGTGTTTACTCCACAAATCTCAACTTTATTGTTATGCATTGAAAAAACCTCCCGGCCAATAAATTCTGTCAGTATCATTATTGCCATGGAGGTTATTTTTATACCGTAAATAAGAACAAAAAATTTTTTAAAACAGCCTTGACACAAAGAAGTATTTTGTTCAACCTTATTTTATACCGTTTCTAAACCATTCTATTGATTTCTTTTCTCAGTCTATTGATTATCCTTTTTTCAAGACGGGATATATATGATTGTGATATCCCAAGCATATCGGCAACCTCTTTCTGGGTCTTTTCCACTCCATTTTGAAGACCGAATCTTAGTTCCATTATTTTTTTTTCACGGGAAGAGAGTTTTTTCATAGCAGTGTTCAGTAGCTCCTTTTCTATTTCATCTTCCAAACTTCTATGAATAACATCATTATCTGTACCCAATATATCCGATAAAAGCAATTCATTACCATCCCAATCCGTATTTAAGGGTTCATCTATAGAAATTTCAGTCCTGGTTTTATTGTTTCTTCGTAAATACATCAGTATTTCATTTTCAATGCATCTTGAAGCATAAGTTGCAAGTTTGATTTTTTTTGACGGGTTAAAAGTATTTATTGCTTTAATTAAACCGATAGTACCTATAGAAACAAGGTCTTCAACCCCAACACCGGTGTTTTCAAATTTTCTTGCAATATATACTACCAACCTTAGATTCCTTTCGATTAGGATTTTCTTTACCCCGTAATCACTTTTGCCCAGTCTATCTATTAAATAATTTTCTTCATCAACACTTAAAGGAGGTGGCAATGCTTCACTACCGCCAATATAATAAATAGGATGTCCCTTTCGGAAACCTAATTTCTCAAGTATATTTACATATTTAATATACAATTCCAATTTAAGTTTTTTAAATGCAACCATTGTCTCAATCCCCTTTATAAGAATAAATATAACTCATTTACATTAAATCCGGACTTAACAATGCCCTGTAATGTTTTCCCTTTGAAAGAGCCTTATTGTATATTCCAATGATAACATCGCTGATCCCTTTTTTCCCCTCATCATCTCCAATCTCAACATAGTCGGGTTTAAAACCTATCAACATACCATTTTCTTTTCCTAATGAGCTAAAAGGTATTAATCTAAACCTGTTAAACCATCTTGAACTGTATATTTGTTCTATCATTAATGTGAAATCATTTTCCTTTGAATCTTCGAATATTTTACAAATCTCAGACGGCAGTATATTCCTTATAGCATTGAATTCTACTATTATCACCGGCATATTTGACAAAGGATCATACAATGAATTTCCTGTATCAATTAAAGCAGAAACATCTGTTTCTCTGCTTTCAAATTTTATTCTTAATCTCGTCAAAAGTCTTTCTCTCATAAGTCTATATTGAATTAACTCCTGGAATATTCTAAGTATAATAATTGAAGTTACTATTGAGAGAAAAATAGTCGTCCATTTAGATTGCCAGTATACATATATCATTCCATTCTTCACAAGAGCTCCCTGACTGCTTAAATAAATAAGGGCAAAAGATGCGCCGGCAAAAATGAAAGTAGATATATAAAAAATAGCAAGGATTCTTAAAAAGGAGTTTAGTTTGCCTGGAGAAAATGTAACAGCCACCATGACAACAGATAATAATATTTTGGCTATAGCAGTATAGTATACTCTTATGCCGGGTTTAACTACCAAAAATGCTGCATATAGAGCTCCTAAAAGAGCCCCAATGAATAGACGTAAATTGGATGTCTTCATTTTTGAAAGCTTCCCGGAAGTCCAAAGTATTAAATAATTCATGACTATATTTTCCAGAATCAGGACATCCAGATATATTTCCATACCTTATACCTCACAGTCAGACAATCCCTTATATTACATATATTCAAAAGCATGTACATTTATAACTAAAATTTGTTACTAACATTATATACCCTGCATTATAAATAATTTGTAAAATTTTCTTGTAAAATTCAATTAATTTATTCCACTTTTTTACAGAATAATACAACCTAACAACGCCTGCACTAAAGCGCAATGTTATAATATAAAAAACACCATACTGTTTAATTCTACGTATGGTGTTTTCTAAATAATGAAGTGAATATATACGTGGAAATCGATATCTGCCATATTATTCTTCAAAAAAAGAAAATGCGCCCAGGAACAAATACACTGTTGCCATTAAGTGAATCATCTGCCTGGCTCATCTAAATCTGTTCCTTCTTAAAAATGTAGGGATATCCAACTCATCTCCTGCAATTTCTATAGAAGCAGCAGGTTTTTCAATAAAAGAAGATTTTGATGATTTTGGTGGTGCTGCTGTCTTTTCTTGTTTTTTCACAGGGGCCGATTTTTCAAACCCTGTCGCTATAACCGTAATAATGATCTCATCATTCAGGTTTTCATCTATTACTGCGCCTATAATAATATTTGCGTCCGGATCTGCAGATTTCTCAATCAGTCCTGCAGCAATATCCACTTCAAATAGCCCAAGATCGGCGCCACCTGTTATATTTAACAGCACACCTTTTGATCCTTCAATTGATGTTTCCAACAATGGGCTTTCTATTGCCTTTTTAGTAGCTTCTTCCGCTCTATCTTCACCTGAAGCCCGTCCTATACCCATATGAGCCAGTCCTGTATTCATCATAATTGTTTTGACATCCGCAAAATCGAGGTTTATAAGGCCGGGCACTGTAATTAAATCAGATATTCCCTGGACACCTTGCCTTAGTACATCATCCGCCATTTTAAAGGCATCCACAATTGAAGTCTTTTTTTCAACAACCTGCAGTAACCTGTCATTAGGAATTGTAACTAGTGTATCTACAGCCTCTTTTAAATTTTCAATTCCCCTTTCAGCATACTGCATCCTTTTTCTTCCTTCAAAAATAAACGGTTTTGTCACCACGCCTACCGTAAGTATCCCCATCTCTTTAGCTATTTTCGCAACTACGGGAGCTGCTCCCGTACCTGTTCCTCCGCCCATTCCGGCGGTAATAAAAACCATATCGGCTCCCTTTATCGATTGGCTAATTTCATCCCTGCTTTCGTTAGCTGCTTTTTCGCCAATATCAGGATTTGCTCCTGCTCCTAATCCTTTTGTAATTTTTTCTCCAATTTGAATTTTCGTATTTGCTTTTGACAAAAACAAAGCTTGTTTGTCGGTATTTATTGCTATAAACTCAACTCCACGAAGACCTGCGTTAATCATTCTGTTAACCGCGTTATTGCCTCCACCGCCTATGCCCACAACTTTTATTTGAGCAAACTGTTCTGTATCAATATCGAACTCTAACAAAGTAATTCTCCCCCTTCACACTTTTCCCTTGTAAATTAAATAATTTTTTATAAATAATTAAAATTATTTTACGGCCGCAATAGCATTTTGTCATTAAGAAAACCATTTGTAAATTGCCTTTACCACTTTTTTCAATAAGCCTCCAAACTTATTTTTGTTATCTATTTGTATTTCTCTCGCACTGTCGGAAATGCTGCTGTGTTTGTTACGCCTGGCAACATGCTTAATAATTCCCGCAGCTGCAACAAATTCGGGTTTGGATACCCCTATTATAGATCTATATGAGGCAACTCTAACGGGTAAATTAAATATGTCTTCTGCTATTTGCTTATTACCGTTAACATAAGATATTCCTCCACCGGTTAAAACAATACCGGCATTAAACATGTCAATATTTTCATATTTTTCAATTAAGTTTTTTGCCAGGGACAATATTTCGCACACCCTGGCTTCAATTATTTCAATAATTTGCGATACTTGCACATTCTTTAATTTTTCCTCATTAATATCGTATACAGATATTTCTTGATCATTTTTAATAAGAGTTGTTAATGCTAACTCATACTGCTTTTTTATTTTATCGGCTTCAGAATAAGATATCTTTAACCCTATAGAAATATCATTTGTTATATGCTCTCCTCCAACAGGTATAGAATCGTACATTACAATTTTACCATTTTTAAAAGCTGATACATCTGTAATACCTCCGCCCACATCAATTAAAATAACACCCATTTCTTTTTCTTCGGGTGATAGAGATACTTCACTTGTAGCGAAAGCTTCTATAATGATGCCGTCCACTTCTAAACCGGCTTTTTCTACACTTCTTATAATATTTTGAACAGAGGTAAGTTTACCTGTAACAACATCTGCTTCCATTTCAAGAATCAATCCCGACATACCTACCGGGTCCAATATACCACCATATCCATCAATTATATACTGTCTAGGGATAATATCAATAATCTGAACACCTTCAGGAATTGGCAGTTTTTCAATTGCATCATACAATCTATCAAGATCATCCGGTGTAACTATTTGATTTTCATTTAAAATACTTATGCTCTCTTTATGATTTATTACATCCACATGGGTACCGTAGATGTTTACATATGCTGAATTAATACTAAAGCCGGCTTCATTCTCAGCTTCTTCTACAGAATACCTGATTGCTTTTGATGTTTCTTCTATGTCAATTATTACACCTTTTCTAACACCGTTAAAGAGTGTAAATCCTTTCCCTAAAATTTGCAACTGCCCTATTTTGTCCACTCTTCCTATTAAGGTACAGACTTTTGTTGTGCCAATATCTATTCCAACAATAATATCTTCCACTTTTTTTACCTCCCATGGGAAGTTCCAAATTATAAACAACTGCTTGCTATCATAATAAAACTATTCTCCTTTTATAATATCCTTTTTTGATAGTTTATTCAATATGTATCTTCTAATAATAGCAAAATTTAAGAATAATCTATTGCCAAAGGCAAAAACTGCAGCAAGATATATCTCTATGCCAAGCTGATCACCAATATATGCCAGCCCTGCAGCAAGTAATGCATTTCCAAAAAAACCGGAAAGGAATATTTTCATATCAAACTTATCCTGGACAGCAGCCGCAACCCCGCCAAAGACACTGTCAAGGGCCGCAAGTATTGCAACAGCAACATAATTTGAATACTGTCTGGGTATATTATACGGTATAAATATACCAAGTATTATTCCTACAATTAAACCAATTACAGGAACCATAAAAATGCCTCCTAATCATTGCTTCCTAATCCTCCGGTATAAAAACCGGATAATCGCCTACAGTAAAGTCAAGCATTCCTTTTTCTTTTTTATTGATATTTTTATAAAATATTTGTTTAAATGCCCTAATTCTATAATTTAAGTCGTACAAATCGCCATAATTTACCACTAACCTGGAATCTACAAACAGGTAAATATTATTAATATCACTGACATCTATAGTATCAATATAATCCATAAGTTTAAAGTTATCATTTTTTTCTTCTTCCGTCAATGTATCTATTAAAATTATTAACTTGTCAAAGTTTTCTTTATTTTCTATTTTGAGAGCCTGTCCAATTTCGTAGTTGGTAAATTTTACTCCTTTAGCAAGAGGTAAAGAAAATTTTTCCTTATAGTCAACTGTTTTTAATACATATCCTTCCCTATCAATAAGTAAAAATGCACCGATATAAGGTATTAAGACAAAGGGTTCCCTTTCTTCCACATGGATTAATACCTTATCAGGTAAAATATATTTAACCGTTACATTTTTAATATATGGACACTTATTTAATATATTAGCTTCGGCTTGTCCATATCTTAAAAACAAGAAATTACGAAGATTGCCTCCAATACTTTTAAAACCGTTAGTACCTTTTATGATTCCCGATGCAGTAATGACATCTTCATCAGTGCAATATTTAACCCCACTCACATGTATCCTTGAAATATTAAATATAGAAGACATACCAAGTAAAACCATAGCTGTAACAAGCAGGACGAAAATCATTATATACTTTAACTTTTTTTTCTTTCTTTTTCTCTTTTCTTTAATTTTTGTTTTTTTTTCATACATATAGCTATCTTTCATAGCTCAAGCCTCTCTTTTCACTAATGCCCCTAGGCTAGACAGTTTTTCTTCAATATTTTCATAACCTCTGTCTAAATGTTTAATCTCATTGATCACTGTTTCGCCTTCTGCTGCAAGACCTGCCAGGACCAATGAAGCAGCACCTCTTAAATCTCTTGCATAGACAAAAGCACCTTTTAGCCTATCCACTCCCTTTATAACTGCAATACGCCCTTCAAGGGTAATATTTGCTCCCATTCTCATGAGCTCATCTACATGCTTATACCTATTTTCAAAAACAGTTTCAATAACTATACTTGTTCCCTTTGCAATTGTTAATAAGGCTACAAGAGGTGCTTGCATATCTGTAGGAAAACCAGGATAAGGAAGCGTTCTTATAATATCAACAGCCTCCGGCCTTTCAGGACCAAAAATATGTATTTGATTGTTGTATGCCTTAATTTTGCATCCAGCTTCATTCAAAACTGAAACCACTGAAGCTAAATGCTCAGGGATAATATTTTTTATAGTCACTTCCCCACCTGTTATCCCTGATGCTACCATATATGTCCCTGCAACAATTCTGTCGGGAATTATGGTATATTCTACATCCTTAAGTTTTTTAGGGGCACCTTTCCCTTTTATAGAAATAATACCGGATCCTGCTCCTGATACATTAACACCCATTGCTATTAAAAAGTTTTGCAAATCTACTATCTCCGGTTCTTTAGCTGCATTATGAATACACGTCTCACCTTCTGCAAACACTGAGGCCAGCATTATATTTTCAGTAGCCCCTACACTTGGGTAGCTAAGATGTATATCACAACCTTTAAGACGTTCTGCCCTACAATACAGGAAACCGCCATAGGCATCCAGTATTTTTGCTCCCATATTCCTCAAACCTTTAAGATGCAGGTCGATTGGCCGGGGACCGATTTCACATCCTCCTGGAAAGCTTATTAAAACTTTACCACATCGAGCAAGCATAGGTCCCATAAAAATTATTGATGACCTCATTTCGGCAGCCAAATCCACAGGTATTTCGGTGCAATTAATTACAGAAGAATCCACAGTTATTACTCCATTTTCAAATTTGACTTTACACCCTGCCATACTTAATATTTTAAGTGCTACCTTAACATCTTTCAACATGGGACAGTTTTTTATTACACTAATCCCGGCATTTAGTAAAGTAGCGGCTAATATTGGCAAAACCGCATTTTTGGAGCCATCTACGGTAATTTCTCCTTTAAGCCTTTGACCACCAGTTACAACTAATTTACTCATTTAAAACACCTCGCACTACATTATCATATTATGCGAGGCGGAAAAAAGTGTTACTACACCATCATCACCTCATATCCTGCTATAATTTGAGTAGCGAGATATGGAAAGGAGAATCCCGACTGCTCCCATAACCAGCACAAGTGAAGTCCCCCCATAGCTAAATAGAGGTAGAGATACTCCTGTTGGCGGTATTGATGATGTTACAACACCAATATTAAGGACTGTCTGAACTGTAACAAGTGAAGTAATACCAATTGCTGCAAGGCTTCCAAACAAATCCGGCGCATTCATTGCAACTTTTATTCCTCTCCATGTAAAAATCAAAAACAGTGTTATTATAGTCAGTACTCCAATGTAACCCAATTCTTCTGCAATTACCGAGAAAATAAAATCATTATGGGGATAAGGAAGGTAAAGAAACTTTTGCATGCTTTTCCCAAGTCCTCTGCCAAACAGCCCTCCCGAGCCTATGGCATAAAGAGATTGTACAGCATTATAACCTGTATCTTGCATATCACTCCATGGGTCAATAAATGACAATACTCTTACCCTCATGTAGTCCACAAAGGTTATTAAAGCTGCAAATACTCCTGCTGCAGGGATTAAGAGTATCATAAAATGCTTTATTTTTGCTCCGGCACAAAATAAAATAATTGATGCTATCGATAGGGTAATAATTGTACAACTCAAATGAGGTTCAAGCAATAAAAGTACAGCCAGAATTCCTATTAACACCAGGTATGGAAAAAGTCCTTTGAAAAAGGAGTTCAACTGGTCTTTGCGCTGGGAAAGACTCTGGGAAAAGAAAAGAATTACGGCTAATTTGGCAATTTCGGACGGTTGGAACCTTACCCCTATTTCCAACCATCTTTTGGAACCGTTTTCTTCAATCCCAATCCCAGGTACCAATACTAATATAAGGAGAACTATACTTGCCACAAGAAGTAACGGGGAATACTTGCCGAATAATCTGTAGTCAATATTCATAGTTATGAGCATCACTACCAGCCCAATAAGTGCATAGAATAGTTGACGTTTTAATATATAATAAACGTCCCGGTAAGTATTGTAAGCATATGGAGCACTTGCGCTAAACACCATTATTATTCCGATAGAAAGTAATATAAGCACTGTCATAAATATCCAAAAATCAAATGGTTTTCTTCCCTTCATAAAATATTCCCTTCCGTTTTAAAAAAACTTTAACCTTAACGATAAAAGCCCCATTAAACATGAAACAACTGTAACAGTCCAAAATACCAATACTATTTTTGATTCTTTCCAGCCTGAAAGTTCAAAATGGTGATGTATCGGCGTCATTTTAAATACTCTTTTTTTTCGAAGCTTAAATGAGGTAACCTGTATTATTACCGATAATGCCTCAAGCACGTATATAATACCTGCCACCAATAACATCCACGGCATCTTCATTAAAACAGACACTGCACCTACTACACCACCAAGGGCTAGGGAACCTGTGTCACCCATAAATACTTTGGCCGGATGAATATTAAAAGTCAAAAATCCAAGGCACCCCCCCGACACTATGGCTGAAAATATTTTTAAATAGTCCCATTCACTGCGGGTCATTGCTACAACAGTAAAGAAAACCATAATAATAAGAGTGATTCCCGCAGCAAGTCCGTCTATACCATCAGTAAGATTAACCGCATTGGTAATTGAAAGAAGAACAAATACTGTAAAAGGTATAAAAAACCATGCAGGCAGATTAATAGTATAATCAATTCCCATGAACGGTATTATTATGTCTGTATTCAAAATTCCACTATTCAGTGAATAAATTACAAATATAACTGCAACAATAAGAAGGGCTATTATTTTCTGGTCCGAGTACAAACCATCCTTCCTTCTTTTTGAAACTTTTATAAAATCATCTATAAATCCAACTGTTCCAAAACCCAGAGTAACTACAATTACAGGTATTATTGAGGGATATTTTAAGGAGTAAAATAAAGACACCAATGTAATGGGTATAAGAAATATTAATCCCCCTATTGTGGGAGTACCCATTTTCTTAAGATGGGTAGAAGGTCCGTCATCTCTAACAGTCTGCCCGAATTTTAACCTTCTTAAGATTGGAATAATAATCGGTCCGATTATTAGAGACAAGACAAATGTAAATATAAAAGCTATAACTTGTACAGATATTGAAAAAGGTTCTCTCAAGTATATTCACCTCTTGAATGTTATTTTGTTAATTGCAGAACTATTTCTTCCATTCCCATCCCTCTCGAACCCTTTACAAGTATCACATCTTCCTCGGTTACCAAATCCTTTAGAAATTCTATTGCCTTAATATTATCAGGGAAAGATTTTACCTTTTCACGGCGAGCTCCTGCTTCCAACGCTCCCTCTGCAATACTTTTCCCATTTTCTCCCACAGTTATGATATAGTCTATCCCCAGGGAAACTGCAAATTTCCCTATGTTAAAATGAGCGTTATATGCCCATTCACCCAGTTCCAACATATCCCCAAGAACCGCTATGCGTCTTTTATACCCATTGATGTCTTTTAAAACCCTCAAAGCAGCCTCCATGGATTGGGGACTAGCGTTATATGTATCGTTGATTATCTTTATCTTATTATATGAAATTATATTCAATCTCATTTTATCAGATGTAAAAAACTTTACTCCTTCGATTATCTTGTCCACCGGTACTTCCATTTCAACCCCAACAGCTATAGCTGCCAGTGTGTTATAAACATTATGTACACCCGGCAGAGGTACATGGATGTTATATTCTCTGCCTTTAATATTTATATCAAAATAAACGCCGGATTCTCCCGCATTCTGAATATTATATGCTTGATAATCCACTCCTTCATCCATGCCATAGTAAACAGTACGTCTATTTAAGAAGCCTTTCAGACCATAGAGCAAATTGTCATCACCGTTCAAAACTACAAGGCCATTCCTTGGTACTCCTTCCACAATTTCCATCTTAGCTTTTAATATATTCTGCCTGGAACCTAATTTCCCGATATGAGACATTCCTATATTTGTTATAACTGCAATTTGGGGACGTACTATGGATGTAAGGCTGCTTATTTCACCTAGGCCGCTCATACCCATCTCCAAAACTGCTGCTTCATGATAAGGCTCTAACTTAAATATGGTAAGAGGCACTCCTATTTCATTATTGAAGTTGCCTTGTGTCTTTAATACATTGTATTCCTGCATCAGAATACAGGCAACCATATCTTTTGTGCTGGTCTTACCTACACTACCGGTTATGCCCACAAAAGGAATTTTAAACTTTTGTCTGTAATACAAGGCCAGGTCCTTTAATGCTTTTAGAGTATCATCAACTTTAATGATAACCTTCTTCTCAAAAGCTGCTTCCCTGTTTCCCTTAACTATATCTGTAATATCCCTTTGAGTAATGGTCCCGGCCCCGCCGGACCTGAGGGCATCTTCAATATAGTCATGGCCATCAAATCTTTCACCCTTAATTGGAATAAAAAGTTCACCACTTCTTATGCTACGTGAATCTGTAGATATATTTAAAAATTCAGTATCATCACTGCCTGAAACCAATTTACCTTTAGTGGCTTCAATAACTTCACTGCATTTTATCATTTGCATTATTTTTACCCCCACTACACTGTTCTGCAGCAATTTCTTTAAGTATTTCTTCAGCAACTTCCCTATCGTCAAAATGTATTGTCTTATCTTTAAATATTTGATAAGTTTCATGGCCTTTACCTGCTATAACTATTACATCGCCGGGTTTAGCATTTTTAATTGCATATCTTATGGCTTCACGTCTATCCACAATTTTTATATATCTACCCTCTGTTTTCTTTATACCCGTTTCAATATCGTTAATTATTGAAACAGGGTCTTCACTCCGGGGATTATCTGAAGTTATAATGGTAAAGTCAGCAATCCGCCCGGACACTTCGCCCATACCGAACCTCCTTCCCCTATCCTTATTACCGCCACATCCGAATACGCACACAACTCTGCCGTTGGCAAAATCCTTTACTGTGCTTAATATATTTTCCAGGCTTTCGGCTGTATGAGCATAATCTACTATAATAGTAAAATCTTTACCGCTATTAACAGTTTCAGCCCTACCCGGCACATTGACCTTTTCAAGGCCCTCTTTGATAAATTTGTAGGGAATTCCCATTAGGCAGCACACGCCTATGGCTGCCAATGCGTTATAGACAGTAAACATTCCCGGTATATTTACTTTTATATCCCCGTTTACCCATTTGGAACTAACCTTGAATTCAATACTATTAGGATGCTTAATAATGTCATATGCTTTTATGTCACAGTTTTTTTCTATGCCGAAAGTATACATCCTGCATTCTGCTTCATTTAATACTTTATCGGCATACGAGCTGTCAATATTTACCAATCCTTCTTTACACATCTTAAAAAGCTTTATTTTCGCATTAAGATATTCATCCATATCTTTATGTTCTATTGGCGAAATATGGTCTTTATAAAGATTTGTAAAAACTCCAATATCAAAATCACTGCAACTTACCCTGTGGAGCTGCAACCCTTGAGATGATACTTCCATGACAACACTGTCAACTTTCTTTTCAAACATCTCAAAAAAAAGAGATTGTAAATCGTAAGACTCAGGCGTAGTAGTCCTTCCTGCGTACACCACTTCATTGCCTATCATATTTTTAATAGTCCCAACCAGTCCCACCTTCCGGCCTGCCGCCTCGAGAATATTCTTGACCATAAATGTTGTTGTTGTTTTACCCTTTGTCCCGGTAACACCAATTAATTTAAAGTTCTTTGAAGGATTATTGAAGAATATGCTTGATACATAAGCAAGTCCATACCTTGTATCTTTAATCCTTACAACAGTTATTCCATCCGGTACCCTTACTTCCTTTTGGACAAGGACGGCTCCTGCCCCATTCTCAATAGCTTCCGGGATAAATCTATGTCCATCTGCAGTTGTACCATCTATACAAACAAATAGTGAGTCTTTCACTGCTTTCCGTGAATCATATACTATATTGCTTATATCAATATCAACTTCCCCATTAACTTCTTCAGGGCTTAACCCTTCTATTAATTTCCGTAATAACATACACTACCTCCAGCAATACTATACTATATTATTTTTATTCTACATTATCCAGATGCTTAAATTCAACCTCTATTATACTACCTTTATATATTTCGGTACCTGGAGCAACTTCCTGTGTAACTGCCACTCCGTCTCCGTTTACCTTTATATTCAATCCTATATCATTCAATGCCTTTGTAGCTTCATATACAGTTTTGTTGCGTAAGTCCGGCACCTTGACATTTACATATTCTTGAGGTTTATATGTATAAAGTATCACTACGGATTTTTCCGGTATACTTGCCCCCGGTTTAGGCATTTGGTCTACAATAGTTATATTTTTATTATTGCCATCTCCTTCCACTTTGTATTCCAAATGATAATTCCTTAATACATTTCTGGCTTCCTCAAGAGTCATATTTCTCACATCCGGTACATAAACCTGCTCTATTATCATTTCTTTATCTTTTTCAGTATAGCGCCTTTCAACACCCAAGTAATTCAAAATGTCTTCTATAAGTTTCCCCGCTACAGGAGCTGCAATAACACCACCCATATAGGAATACCCTGTAGGATAGTCCAATATCACCAATACATTTATTACAGGGTTGTCGGCAGGAGCAAAGGCAGAAAATGACGCAATATACCGTCCTTTTGTTTTTGATTCTGTCGTTTCGGAGGTCCCGGTTTTACCTGCAACCCTGTACCCTTTCACATACGCGTTTCTTCCTGTACCCATAGAGACAACTCCTTCTAATATTTCTCTTAAGGTTTCTGAAGTTTCCCGAGAAATAACCTGTCTTACAACTTCTGGTTCGAATTTTTCAACAATATTGCCCTGAGAATCTCTAAGCTCCTTTATCAGCCTGGGCTTCATAAGATATCCGCCGTTGGCTATAGCTGCGTAAGCTGTTATTAATTGTATGGGTGTTATTTGAAATCTCTGCCCGAAAGAAGCTACAGCCATATCAATTTCTTGAGGATTTGAATGAAATATGGTATCTTTTACTTCTCCCGGCAATTCTATTCCGGTAGGTTCATAAAAACCAAAAGCCCTAACATATTTGTAAAAAGTATCTATGCCTAGACTTTGAGCTACTCTTACAAATACAGGGTTACAGGAATTATATACTCCCTCTTTAAAAGTTTCCTCCCCATGAGGGTTATAATCTCTCCAACAGCTTATGGTCCAGCCCCCCACTTTTACAGGGAAATCGTTTACTCTAGTGTCAGGAGTAATAACCCCTTCTTCTAGTCCCGCGGCAGCTGTTATTGCTTTAAAAGTGGAACCAGGTTCATAGGTATCCGATACAGCCTTATTTCTCCAAACAGTACTTTGAAGAAGGGCAACATCTTCATTTGTATAGCCCTTCCATGCGTTAGGATCAATACCGGGAGGGGCTGCAAAAGGATCATTGGGGTCATAATCAGGCTTGGAGACCATTGCCAATATATCACCGTTTCTTGGGTCCATTACTATGGCAATCCCCCCATTTAAAACCTTGTTTTCATCTATTGCCTTTTCTATGGCTTTTTCTGCTAAATATTGAATAGTTTCATCTATCGTAAGTACCACATCAAGTCCATCTTTAGGATTAATACGCTTCTCTGCTTTAGACGGAATTGTACGGTTACTTACATCAACTTCACTTAATATTCGCCCCGGTTCGCCTTTAAGGTATTTTTCCATAATTGCTTCTACACCATCTAAGCCCTGATTGTCTTTCCCTGTAAAGCCTAATACATGGGATGCCAAATTTCTGTGAGGGTAAAATCTTTTTGTGTCTTCATCTACATAGATGCCTCGAATACCATTATCTCTAATCCATACCCTAACTTTATCTCCAATTTCTTTGTCAATCTTTTCTTTTATTACTTCATACTGAACATTTTTCATAAGCTTCGACAGTATGGTATTTTCATCCATCTCAAGAATTTCTGAAAGTTTCTTTGCGATTTCTTCAGGAGGGATTTTAGAACTTTTAATATCACTGGGATTAACAAAAACAGTATCTACTGATGCACTTATGGCAAGCTTTTTCCCGTTTCTGTCATATACAGTCCCCCGTCTTGGACTAATTAGTCTGCCAAGGGTCTGCTGCTCATATGCCATACTTTTAAGTTTTTGTCCCTGGACTATTTGAATATATCCTACACGTACTATCAAAAGAATAAAAAACAGGCAAAATACACCCAGAACGGTTAATAGCCTTTTCTTTACCTGTAAATTTGGTCCTGCCACAAAATGACCCCCTGCAATAAATATGACTCGGTTAAATATGAATTGGTTAATCAAATAATTTTTTTATTATATCAACTTTGGTCAAAATTACAGCAAGCAAATTATTATTTTTAATACTATTCTTATAAGTTTCCGAAGTAACTGTAAAATTACTTTTCGGTACTCTTATATATACAATCTGATATTTATCCGGTTTTTGCATGCCTAATTTCTTTTCGGCAGCCTCCTTTATCCTGGGTAAATCAGTATCTTTTTCAACAGCAACCTTAAGCCTTGAATTTTCGTCCCTTAAGTTTTCATACTCTCTTTCAAGTTTGCTAATTTTATAGTTTAAATCAGTTATTAAAGCATAACGGTATGCAACTATAAAACCTAACGCAAAAATTAACAATATTGAAACAACTGCTTTAAATTTGGTGATCCTGTTTAAACGGTATTTTTTCTTTTCCTTTAGTACTTCATTTTCTTCATAAACATCATATTGAATTTGTTTTGCCAACGTACCGTATACATAATCATTATTTTTCATTTGTACCAATTTATTCACCTCTACGGCAATTTATGCCATATATTTTTACTTTATATTTTTACTTTATAACTTTATATATTTATAATAATAATTAACTTAAATAAAGTATTGGTAAGTTGGCCGGGTCCCTTTTGGAATCCGGCCGGCTATTTGTATTTTTGAATTTTTTATCTTTTGTATATTTCTTTTATTTTATCTTTAGTGTTTTAACATCTTTATCTTTCGTCTCTTAGTCTTTATCCTTTGTATTTCGGGTTTTTATTTTATGTGCTTAATTAAACCTTTTCCAATACTCTAAGTTTGGCGCTTCTAGCCCTAGGGTTGCTATTTAGTTCTTCCTCAGAAGGAGTTATCGGCTTCTTTGTTACAAGTAAAGCTGTGGTTTTTTTACCGCACATACAGGCCGGAAACTCCTTGGGGCATGTACAAGGATTTACCATTCTTTGAAACTCGGTCTTCACAATTCTGTCTTCAAGGGAATGAAAGCTGATTATACATAACCTCCCCCTTTCCTTTAAAATAGAAACAGCATCGTTTATTGTTTCTTTCAATACCCCCAGTTCATCATTTACTGCTATTCTTAAGGCCTGAAAAGTTCTCTTGGCAGGATGAGGACCTTTCCTCCTTGCCGGTGCCGGTATTGCAGCCTTAATAATGTCAACAAACTCCCGGGTGGAACATATTCTTTTTTTCTCTCTAGCCTTAACTATAAAGGACGCTATTCTTGATGCCCATTTTTCTTCACCATATTCTCTAATTATTCTGGCAATTTCCTTTTCTTCATACTCATTTACAATAATCTCTGCTGTTAAACCTTGAGACCTGTCCATTCTCATATCGAGGGGGCCGTCATTCTGATAACTGAATCCCCTTTCTACTTCGTCAAACTGATGAGAAGATACACCCAGGTCCAGAAGTATTCCGTCCACTTCACTTATCCCATTTTCAAAGCAAATCTCTTTTATATACTTAAAATTGCTATTCACCAGGATTATCTTTGCCTCTGTCTTTATCTTCTCCAAACGCCCTCTTGATGTTTCAATTGCAGCCGCATCCTTATCCAGTCCTATCAGGACGCCTCCGTGCCCAAGCTTTTTCAGTATTTCTACTGAATGTCCGGCCCCTCCGATTGTACCGTCTATGTATACTCCATCACTTTTTATATTGAGCATGGCTATGCATTCATTAAGTAAAACAGGTACATGGTTATAATTCATTTGCCACCTCATATTCCGAGTATCGCCATTTTTTCGGCAATCTCATCAGGGCTGATATTTTCAGGGCTGCAATATTGCTCCCATCTGATTTTGTCCCATATTTCCACTCTCGTTGAAACACCGATTACATAAATATCTTTTTCCAGTTTGGCATATTCCCTTAAATTTTGGGGTATTAATATTCTTCCTTGCTTGTCCATTTCACATTCGGTTGCCCCTGCGAAAAAAAACCTTATAAATGCCCTGACATTTTTATCGGTAAAAGGAAGTGTTTTTAATTTTGCCTCCAAGTTACTCCATTCTTCTGATGAATACGCAAACAGGCAATCTTCAAGGCCTTTGGTAAGTATGAATTTCTCACCCAATCCTTCTCTGAACTTTACAGGTATAATAACCCTGCCTTTTTGGTCTACTGAATGCTGGTATTCACCGTAAAACAAGGAGCTTACCTCACCTTCCATACACTTATAACCACTTTACACCACTTCTCTCCACCTATATGTAATTCTATTGCATATTTCCAAAATAATCAAGGGTTTTTTTTATTTTTTTATATAAAAAATTTGTTTTTTCATATAAACAAGCACAAAGAGTTTAAATAATAAAAAAAGAAAAGACAGTGGCATTTTGGCCACTGTCTTTTCTTTTTGAGGTTGGCGCTAATAATTACTTTATATTAAACACAATCTTATCATCAACAATTGCACACTTTGAACCAAGCTTTCCGCAAAGCTCCAGTTCTCTTTTTAATAGCTCCTTGGCATCCTGCCCTTTTGGCATTATAATATGGGTCTTTCCAACAATCCTTATAGGTAGCAGCTCAAGGGAAACTAATTTTTCATCGTTAAAAGCCATATCTACAATAAAAGACTCCTGTTTTAAAGAATCATTTTGATCAAATATAAAATTACCCATACTATACACAATAGGCTTACCATTATAGATTTCAACCCCCTGGAATTTATGGGGATGGTGTCCCAGGATTATGTCGGCGCCGGCATCAATAAGCTTGTATGCAAATTCTTTTTGCTCCTCTGTAACCTCAAAACTGTCTTCTACTCCCCAGTGGAGAGATATTATAATAAGGTCTGTTCTTTCACGTATTTTTTCAATATCTTCTTCTATTAATTCATATTTTCTTGGAACAACTCCGCTTTTTTCTTCCTCTGCAGCAAAACTAATCATTGGATTGCCTTTGTATATATACTCTGCCATGTCTGTATACCCCAAGACTGCAACCTTAACGCCTTTTACATTTAATAAGGCGGGTTTTCTCGCTTCTTCAATATTTCTCCCCGCCCCGCAATATGCAATCTCATATTTTTCAAGGGTATCCATTGTATCAAAGAGACCTTTTTCATAGTAGTCCATAATGTGGTTGTTTGCAAGATTAAGAACATTAAATCCTGCATATTTTAGACCTTCTGCTGCCTTTACTCGACTTTTTAACACATACTTCCCATTTGGGTCAAGGCTATGGCTGCTTTCAGTCATTGATGCTTCCAGGTTTCCAAAGACAATATCTCCCGCCCGTAAGACATCTGCAACATACTGGAATGGATATGTATAATCTTTTCCCTGATTATCTAAATGGTACTCTACTCCTCTTCCCAACATTATATCCCCAACTGCTTTAATATAAAGAAGTTCATACTTGCTTTTTTTCTCTGTTTCGCTGGACTCTAATTCATCATTCGAACTTTTTAACATTAAATCAGCTTTTACAACCTTGTCCTCTGAGTTTTTCTCTCCAGCCGAATCCTTTTGACTTGAGCCAATGTTATTAGGGTCAGCAATACGCCGATTAATGGATAGATCCTCTTCTGCTATACTCTCCCTCATATTACTATTATATCTCAGCCTATCGTAAACCCTTATGCCAAGCAATATTACGAAAGACATAAATAATATTACTATTAAAATAATATTCTGCTTGTTCCTCCACATCTTATCCACCCCATTTTTGAGTTTATGTTTGTGAAATTATCTCTATCTCTATCTCTATCTCTATCTCTATATTTTTTATTTTATAGCAAAATCATACTCACTTATGGGTGTATAAACCCTCTTGCAGTTTATTTGCTCGCTTTTAAACAAGTAAACACTTTTAACTGCAATTTCCGGCAATTCATTTAGGGTAAACATTCTTTTTATATTTTCAAACTCATCAATAAAAACAACATCCTGGCCAATAGTAATATGAGGGATATAATTTCTTTTTTCCGGTTTAAATCCTATACTCTTTAATTGGATGTCAATTTCTTCTTGCAGGTTAATTAATTCATCAACATCTCCTTCCAAACCCAGCCATAACACTCTAATACTTTTTTCCCCGGGAAAATATTCAAGACTGGAAAATTTTAATTTAAATTCCTTAAAGCCATTACATATTCCCGAAAGTTTTTTATCTATATTTCTAACACTTTCCGGTTTAATTTCTCCAAGAAATTTTAGGGTCAAATGAAAATTATCTACATATTTCCACCGTCCTGAAACTGCCCATTTTCTTAGGCCTGATTGCAGGTCGGCAAGTTTTATTTTAAGCTCCTTGTTAAAATCTATAGCTACAAAAGACCTCATCTTACAGCCTCCTGAGATTATTTTAACATAATATTGAGACGAATTAAAGTATAATTTTTTTAATACTTATTAATACAGATCCTTCCCATATCACTTTTAACTTTTATTTTAGTAGGGTACCCCTCTGCTTTAAATTCATTAACCTGAACGTATCCGGTGTTTTCAAAGCTTACCATTGAATTTAACGGCAGGACCAGGTCAACATTTCCCATTTTTGTTTCAAAATAATAGCTGCCATTTATTTCATATTCTGCTTTTATATTTATATTACCCATGTTAATTTTAACTTCTGTCCTGCTTTTTAGCATTCCGCTCGATAATTTCAAGTTGCTCATTTCACCTTTTAAATTCAATTTCCCTTCAAATCTATTTATTTCGATGTTTACCATATTCAAATCAGCAAATATATCACATTTCAAATCATCATAAATTTTTATTTTACCTATATCCAATCTGCATTTTATTGATTCTACTTTTTTAGGTAAATACACTTTTAAATCTATACTTTGGTCTAGAACTCCCTTTTTTGGGCCTTCATATTTCCACTCAAACAATACATCTTTTTCTTCTTTGCAATCTGCAATTATTTTGAAATTTTTTAATTTATCATTTAGATTATCATTCTTAATATCTTTTATTTTTTTTGTAATTTCAAATTTAACTGCCTTCTCGTCCCAATTGTATACTTCAATATTGCCTGTTTGGCCGATTATTTCAATATTAAGCGGATATATAACATTAAATATTTTTTCATCATAAGAAATAGATTCGTATTTTGGGCCAACATATTTTTTTACCTCACTGCACCCTGCAGATATTACAATAAACACAAAGAAACCTAATACTACCAGGGGGAAAATACGAGTATAGTGTTTCACAAACAATCCCTCCAATAAGGTAAATTTCAAAAGAAAGGATAAGAGAATCTAACAGCATTTATAGTTTTATATGGAAAATAGTAACACAATTTAACATATATATCAAACATTTCCCAATTGAGGAAAAAATGCGTCCTCAGGTTATTTTTTAAATTTTTCTTTTTAGTATTTTAATTACCTAACAAATCATATATAATTGAATATAAGCAAAATGTTTTAAAAAAATATTTTCTGCTTTGTTACAGTAATTATTTTAGTAATATTTTTCTCCGGGAGGGAGGTGGAACCTGATGTGGTGGTATGATTTGTTCGGTTTCTTTTTCAGAATCACCTGGCTTCCAGCACTATGTTTTATTCTAGGGTTTGTTCTTATTACTGTTGAGCTGTTCAATCCTGGTTTTGGTGCGCCGGGTATTTCCGGGATTATTCTTCTTATCCTGGGTATAATGTTTACCGCCCGCAGCTTGTTGGATGCAATAGTAATGATATTAATTATCCTTATTGTAATTGGAATACTTTTATTTGTTTTTCTGCGGTCGGCGTCAAAAGGACGGCTAAATAATAAACTTATACTAACAGACAGAATGAACAAGGAAAGTGGGTTTGTAGGAAGAAGTGAGCCTTCATCATTTTTAGGTAAGGAAGGCATAACAACTACAATGTTGCGTCCTTCGGGAAGTGTAAATATTAATGGTGTAAGATTGGATGTTGTCACTGATGGTGAGTTTATACCTAAAGGGACAAAAGTCAAAGTTGTTAAAGTAGAAGGTATGCGGATTGTTGTAAAGAAATTACAGCAAGATGAAGAATTACGACAAAATGAATAAATATTGGTACTTTAGCAAAAATAGGATAAAAATTAAATCATAATTAAATAATTTGAAAGGAGAGTTTTAAATGCCTGATGTATTTATTTTTATTTTATTTATTGTCATAATAATTTTCGTCATTTCCACCTTTTTTAGCCTAATACCTGTAGGTCTTTGGATTTCAGCATATGCAGCCGGAGTAAGGGTACGTATATTAACCCTTATAGGGATGCGCCTTAGAAGAGTTATTCCTGCTAGAATTGTAAACCCTATGATAAAAGCAGTTAAGGCAGGCCTTGATGTCTCCATAAACAAGCTTGAAGCCCATTACCTGGCAGGAGGTAACGTAGATAAGGTCGTAAACGCACTTATCGCCGCACAAAGAGCAAACATACCCCTGGAATTTGAAAGGGCTGCTGCAATTGACCTTGCAGGCCGTGATGTCCTTGAAGCTGTCCAGATGAGTGTCAATCCAAAGGTTATTGAAACACCCATAATTGCTGCAATAGCTAAAGATGGAATAGAATTAAAAGCAAAAGCTAGGGTAACAGTCCGGGCCAATATTGACCGACTTGTGGGCGGTGCCGGTGAACAGACAATTATTGCCCGTGTCGGCGAAGGCATTGTTACCACAGTAGGATCTGCAAATTCTCATAAAGAAGTCCTTGAAAACCCTGATTTAATATCCAAAACTGTTTTGGAAAAAGGGCTGGATTCAGGTACTGCCTTTGAAATTCTCTCTATTGATATTGCAGACGTTGATGTAGGACGGAATATAGGCGCACAGCTACAGACAGACCAAGCCGAAGCAGACAAACGTATTGCCCAGGCTAAGGCAGAAGAAAGAAGAGCGATGGCAGTCGCAAAAGAACAGGAAATGAAAGCTGCAGTACAAGAAATGAGGGCAAAAGTTGTTGAAGCAGAAGCGCAGGTTCCCATAGCTATGGCAGCAGCTTTACGCGAAGGTAAACTCGGGGTAATGGACTATTACAATATGCAGAATATAATAGCAGATACGCAAATGAGAAGCTCAATTTCTTCAGCTGCTAAACCGGATTCCGCTCCAATAGACAAAAAATAAAGGGGATGATTTATTTGGCTACTAAATACGTATATCAGCCAGAGCAGTTAAACCGCCGATACGGTACAACACAGCAAAATAGAACACAGTATAACAATATACAGTATAACAATATACAGTATAACGAACTACAGGATAGTAGGACACAAGAAAGTACAACTTTCCCCTCCCGGGAGACATCAATGTCCCTGCTATCCCAGGAAACAGCCGCGCCATCCCCGATAAAATTAAAACCGGAAAATATCCTTCAGGGAATAATTTTTTCCGAAATTTTAGGGAAACCCAAGTGTTTAAGGATTAGGAGGAGATAGTTGGATATTTCTACCTCTTATAATACCCGTCATTTTATATATAATGGCGGGTAATTTTATTTATTATTATGATTATTATGTATTATGTATCAATTATTAACTCTCCAGCTTCGAGCCCTTTTACAATTTCAGCCTCCAGATTGGTTTCAATGCCAACCTCCACAAACCTTTGTTTTTTTATGCCATTTTCCAACACATATACGTATTTATTGCCCATGTAGTTTTGAAGTACCCTTTTTGGAACTACTACAACATTATCTCTTTGCTCAAGTACAAGATTTATACGTATATTTCCTGTTCTCTTCGTTGCAGTCTCCATTGTAAGCCCTTTAATGTTTATTAATATCGTTTCTTTACTATTAGCCGGAGCATCTTTTGGAAGGTAAGCAGGAGATACTACAACCTCTCCCTCTAATTCTTCTTTTTCAAAAGATATTCCAACTTTCATGCCCACATCAAAGTACCGGACGTTAAAGCCCGAATACTTTATTTGAACATCTTCAAGTTTTACTATCGTAAGCATTGGGTAATAGGCGCCTACCCATTCTCCAAGCTCTAATTCGCTAACATTAAAAACCATTCCTTCTACAGGAGATATAATTTTTGCGCTTTCCAACTCCCTTTGAACTTGCTTTAACTGATATTCCGCATTCTTTACATCCAAATCCGAGCTGATTTTCGTCGCTTCCAATTTATCTTTAAGCCCCTCTATTGCTATTTCCTGTCTTATTATCAAGCCTTTTATTCCTTCAATATCTTCTTCAAGAGACTTTAAGGTTGAACCTCCTTCAGCCAAAACTGATTCTTTCAACTGTTCTTTCTCTGAAAGGTCCCTTTTTAATTTTTCAAGTTGTAATTGGGCCAGTTCTATTTCCCTTTCAACCTGGGATATTGCTTGTTCACCACTTAATTTTGCTTTTTCAAGAGCTATTTCATACTGTCCAAGCTTTATTTCCAGGCTATCCGTTTCAAACTCGGCTAACAAGTCCCCTTCTTTAACAATATCACCCATCCCCACATAAAACCCTTTTAAGCGTCCCCCATATTTTGAGGATATAACTGTTCCGGAAGAAACTTCAATTGTTGCAGTATCTTTTATTTCTTTTTTAATACTCCCCTTCTGTACTTCCATAGTAGAATACTGTATTTGCTTGGGCTCTTCCAGGGGAGGTAAAAGCACCTCTTCTTTTTTGGCAAACAGGGAACACCCTGTAATCATAAAAGAAAATATTACAAGGGGAAGGACAAATTTTACAGCTTTTCTTGCCTGCTCAAGCATCATATCCTTAACTTTCATAAGTCTTGTCAGATTCCCTCTTTCGTTTTCATCAAGTTTCATTTTAATATATTTTATCGTATCGGTTAATTGAGGGATTAAAACATATTCAAGGGCATTTACCCTTCTTCTGGTCTTTTCAATCTCTTCCGCCAACAACTGTGTTGACTTTTCCACCTGCGCCAGTTCAAGTAAATACGGCACTACTTGAGATAGCGCTGTAATGGCACTATCCAATTCCCCTGATGTAGTTGCGAAGCCATAAGGGTAAATATCTCCCTTATTTTCACTTCCGGTCTTAAAATCAAAACTCGGCACGTCAACGCTCATAATATTTGTAGAAGCAACATCCAGTGAAACGGTTTGTTTAGGAAACATTAAGGCTTCTTCAAGTATTTCTGACGACATAACCGACCTTGCTATTAGAAAGCTGAAATGGACATTCATTATCATTTCTTCTACCTTTTCCCTGAGTTCCTTATTTTTTCTCACCAATTCAAGAAACTTCTTCATTAATTCATCTCTTTTATCCTTAAGAAGCTTATGTCCCCTCCGAGCTACCGCTAGCCTTTTCTTTAACCGCGTAAGTTCCATCCGTGTAGGGTTCACATTCATTATTGCCATAAAAGCACTCCCCTTTAACACCAGTTCATTTCGTAATACATATCAATGTTTAATTCCAACCTCTCACTTCCCACTTCCTACCTCTCACTTCTCACCACTAACCTCTAAATAATACTCTTCAATATACTCGTCTCTGATACGTTTGAGCTCTCCTTTTGGTAAAATGGCAAGGAGCCTCCAACCTATATCCAGAGTTTTTTCTATAGGCCTGTCTTCGTCAAATCCCTGGGAAACATACTCCCTTTCAAACTCATCTGCAAATTTGGCATAGAGTTTATCAACATCAGTTAACGCAGCTTCTCCAAGTATAATGGCAAGCTCCTTTGCTTCCTTCCCCCTGGCATAAGCTGCAAACAACTGGTTCATTGTATCTGCATGGTCCTCCCTGGTTTTCCCTTCTCCTATACCTTTATCTTTTAACCTTGATAGAGAGGGCAAAACATCAATAGGAGGCTCTATGCCCTTTCTATACAGCTCTCTGCTTAGTATTATCTGCCCTTCCGTTATATACCCCGTGAGGTCAGGTATCGGGTGAGTCTTATCATCTTCAGGCATAGAAAGAATCGGTATCAGAGTAATGCTACCCTTCTTATCCCTTTTTCTTCCTGCTCTCTCGTAAATAGTTGCCAAATCCGTATAAAGATATCCCGGGTATCCTCTCCTGCCGGGAACCTCTTTTCTGGCTGCAGATACTTCCCTTAAAGCTTCAGCATAGTTAGTCATGTCTGTTAATATAACCAATACATGCATATCTTTTTCAAAGGCCAGATATTCAGCAGCCGTAAGGGCCATACGAGGAGTAGAAATTCTTTCTATTGCAGGGTCATTTGCAAGGTTTATAAACATTACGGCTCGATCTATAGCACCTGTCCTTCTGAAATCGGATATAAAATAATCTGCTTCTTCAAAAGTTATGCCCATTGCTCCGAAGACAACGGCAAACCTGCTTTCAGTGCCCAGAACCTTTGCCTGCCTTGCAATTTGGGCAGCCAGTTGGGCATGAGGTAGGCCTGATCCGGAAAATATGGGCAACTTCTGACCTCTGACCAGGGTATTGAGGCCATCTATGGCAGATATCCCCGTCTGTATAAACTCAGAAGGATAATCCCTTGCAGCAGGGTTTATAGGTACACCATTTATATCAAGCCTCATATCGGGAATTATATTGGGTCCGCCATCTATAGGTTCACCCATTCCACTGAACACCCTGCCAAGCATATCAATTGACACGGGGAGCTCCAGCCCCCTTCCTAAAAACCTTACTTTACTTTCAGCAACATTTATTCCTGCCGAACTTTCAAACAACTGTACAAGAGCCCTGTCTTCATTTATTTCCAATACCCTGCATCTTCGGATTTCTCCATTTGACAGTTCAATTTCTCCCAATTCTCCGTATTTAACTCCTTCTACACTTCTTACAAGCATCAAAGGTCCTGCTACTTCAGATATAGTCCTGTACTCTTTAAGCATCTAATCCCACCTCCTTTGATACCAGCTCATTTATCTGCCTATCGAGTTCCATCTCTATCTCAAGAAATACAGTATCAACTTCATGTTCCGGAGTATATTTTGCCCTTCCTATCCTCTCTCTTACAGGTATGGAAAAAAGTTCATCAATGCCGGCACCTTTCTTCAATGCTTTTTTACCTTTATAATAAAAAGCCATTATAAGTTTCAACATCCTGAACTGCTTGTTCAATGACGTATATGTATCAACGTCATGGAATGCATTTTGGTGTAAGTAGTCTTCACGGATAGAGCGTGCCGCTTCAAGTACAAGCCTTTCGTTTGGTGACAGTGCATCAATACCTACTAGGCGTACAATTTCCTCTAGCTCAGCCTCTTCCTGGAGCAGTCTCATCACGTCTGCCCTAAGCATACTCCAGTCTCTGGAAACGTTTTGTTCCATCCATTTATCAATTCTGTCAAGATATAAGGAATAACTGTTCAACCAATTTATTGCTGGAAAATGCCTTCTATAGGCAAGGTTTGCATCAAGCCCCCAAAAAACTTTAATAATTCTTAATGTAGCCTGGGTAACCGGTTCTGAAAGGTCACCACCAGGAGGTGATACAGCTCCGATAGCTGTAAGTGAGCCTTCTCTTCCGTTTGTACCAAGACTTATAACCCTTCCGGCCCTTTCATAAAACTGTGCCAGCCTTGATCCAAGGTAGGCAGGATATCCTTCTTCCCCGGGCATTTCTTCAAGGCGACCGGACATTTCCCTTAAAGCTTCAGCCCAACGAGAAGTAGAGTCTGCCATTAAAGCCACGCTATACCCCATATCCCTAAAATATTCAGCAATAGTAATGCCTGTGTAAATAGAGGCTTCTCTAGCTGCAACAGGCATATCGGAAGTATTTGCAATAAGCACGGTACGTTTCATTAAAGACTCACCGGTCCTTGGGTCTTTTAGTTGAGGGAACTCGAGCAAAACATCAGTCATTTCATTGCCGCGTTCTCCACATCCTATATAAACCACTATTTCAGCATCAGCCCATTTAGCCAATTGATGCTGTACCACTGTTTTCCCGCTTCCAAAAGGTCCAGGTACGGCAGCAACTCCTCCTTTTGCCAGTGGAAACAGTGTATCTATAACCCTCTGACCTGTAATTAAAGGAGTTTCAGGAGGCAGTTTTTCTCTATATGGCCTCCCTTTACGCACAGGCCATTTCTGAAGCATTGTGAGCTCAACCACATCTCCATTATCCCTCCTTATTTTTGCAACAGGCTGTTCTACTGTAAATTCACCTTCATATATTTCTTCAATTACACCTTTAATACCGTAAGGAACCATGATCCTATGTTCAACTATAATAGTTTCTTGTACTTTGCCGATTATATCCCCCGGATTAACTCTAAGGCCCTTTTCTGCGGTTGGTTCAAAGCGCCATTTTGCTTTCCTGTCAATAGCATTTACTTCTATACCCCTTGTAATATTACTCCCAACCATTTCTCTGATTATTTCAAGTGGCCTTTGTATTCCATCATATATTTTCCCTATTAATCCAGGACCTAATTCGACACTCAAAGGTGATCCCATCGATTCTACAGGTTCTCCTGGACCTAAGCCTGCAGTCTCTTCATAAACTTGTATTGAAGCTTTATCATCATGCATTTCTATAATTTCACCTATTAAACGGTGCTCACTTACACGAACCACATCAAACAGGTTAGCATTTCTCATTCCTTCAGCTATTACTAAAGGGCCTGACACTTTTACAATTCTTCCCTTGTCCATAGTTAAATCACTTCCTTTTACTCTGTAAACAATATATTTGCACCTACAGCTTTTTCAACTGATTTTTTTATACCCTGAATACCTATTCCCAAAGAACCTTGATTACCTGGTATAGGTATAATAGCAGGAATTTTTCTATTTTTATACACATCAATCACAGGCAGTATTTTTGCTGCGATTTGTTCGGTTATATAGATTACGGCATAATCCTCCCTTGCTAAAGCATGCAAAATCTTTTCAGCCTCTTCTGAAGAAGCTGCTTGAAACACTGAAAAGCCCATAGCCTTAAATCCAAGAATACTATCCTTATCTCCTATCACACCAATTTTATACATAAGTCTCCCTTAGCCTCTCCCTTATAATATCGGCGGAAATGTTATTAATCTTTCCCACCATTACAATCCTTACATTTTTTAATTCATTTTCCTTTGCTAAAAGATAACCTATCAAGGGTTCTATTCCGAATGTCTTATACTTAACTTTTTTAGCAAAGGCTATCAGGTAATCATCAGCCAATTTTTCAAATACAGCAATGCTTCCTGTATTGATAAAACTATCAATCCCTTTTTTGCAAATATTTTCATATGCACTCCCTTTCATAGTATCTACAAAGCCCTCCAAAGGTAAATCCATGTTTCTAATGAATATGTTGTTATCAATTTTTCCTCCCGGCATTAAGTTTTTCTGCAAAAATCCAACCGGCATATTTAACTTTTTAAGTCTTAAAAAAGTTTTAATATTTGTCAAGTCAACAGTTATTTTTAGAAGTTCTTTTATAAAACTTATTTCCAAATTATTTGCCAATTCAACCACATGCTTAAAATATGCCCTGTCCAATATCAAATCAATTTGTTGAGGGTCATGGGTCCTGTTAAATGTATCTATACACTCTTCTATAGCCTCTTTCATGTAAAAGGACAATTGTTCAAAATCCCTTTCCCTTATCATCATTTTCAAATTTGTAGCCGGTATGCTCACCGATTCCAGCAGGTTGGTATTATCTTCAATACCCAAAAACTCTGATTTTAATATAACCTTGATATTATGATAATCATTATTTAACAGAAATATATCAAATACTTTAGATTCATCAGTAAGTTCTCTTAATAGCCTATAAAGCTTTTTTTGCTCTTCTCTGAGCAATTTTTCATATTCATAAGCTTTACCTGTTATATCGGTAGCAGATTCGTCATATCCGGCTTCAACCAGTATTTTTAAAGCTTCGCCGGGAGTTTTTGAATCTATCATCCGGTCAAACTTTCCCTTATCCAGCAATCTCTTTTCAATTACTCTAATTCTTCCTATACCGTAAGCAAATTGAGTTTCAACAGGCAAATGTTTTACCTCCATTTCATTTATTACAGGAATGCTCTTCTATTCAAAGAGCATTTTTACTATTTCTGATTCAATCTCATTGTATCTCATTCTCATAATAGCTTCAAAGGAATTGTTCATCTCTATATTTCCGGATCTTAAAATAAAACCTCCGTTAATATTTGCCGTCTCCTCTGAAAGCTTTACATTACCGTTAATATTCTTTTCTTTAAGTTTTTTATTAATTATACCTATAAAACCATCACCCAGCCTGGACTTATCTCTTTCTGACAGAATTATTTCCTCATCACCTTTTTTCACTGAATTCAAAACCATATCGGTAATTATCTCCATGTAGCGTTCAGGAGGTAATGAATTTAAAGTTTTTATGGCCTGTTCAAATACCGAGGCTATAATTTCCTGCTTTGCCTTAAGTTTTATTTTCCTTGCCTCAAGCTCTGCAACGGCAATTAACCTTTTCTTTCGCTCTTCAGCTTCTTTTTTTGCATTTTCAATAATTATATTTTTCTTTTTTTCCGCTTCATTCTTAGCTGAGTTTATAATATCAGCCGCCTGTTTCTCTGCCTGTTCAATATTATTTTGGGCCTGGAGGCGGGCATCCTCTAAAATTTTATTTACAATTCTTTCTGCTCCTTCCATCCGGAACAACACATCCTTCTATTATCTATATTTGAATACCAAAAATCATCAATATGGAGCCCAATAAGGCCAGCACTGCATAAGTTTCAACCATTGCAGCAAAAGTAACAGCCTTTACCAGCTCTTGAGGTCTTTTGGCAATAATACCTATACCGGCTGCTGCAGTTCGTCCCTGGGCTATTGCAGACTTATAACCCACTATTGCTATTGGTAAAGCGGCAACCAAAAAAAGCAATCCTTGAACCGGTGTTAGCTCCTTTACAGTACCACCTACAATACCTATCTTATAAAGAATAACAAACGCCGTCAGTAATCCATATATACCCTGTGTGCCAGGTAAAGCCTGGAGCAAAAGTGCCTGGGCAAACTTTTCAGGTTCTTCGGTAATAACACCGGCTGAAGCTTCACCTACCATACCTACAGCTCTTGCAGAGCCCATCCCTGCAAAAATCACTGCGAATGATGCTCCCAATATTGCTAAAAAATTTCCATTTAATAATGCTCTAAGTAAATCCATATTAAACCTTCCTCCCATCAACAATGTTAATATATTTAGTGTTTATTTTAAAGGGTTTATAAGGTTTGCCCCCTCCTTCGTAAAATTTGCTGAAAAACTCTACATACTGCAAGCGGCTTGAATGTACAAATGCTCCAAGAGCATTTATTAATATATTAAATATATGTCCAATTACAAATGCAAAAATTAACACAATTATACCCGGCAGGCTGAATCCAAGTAATGTACCGATAGTATTAATAACCGAAGCAATTACACCAGTAGCAAGTCCTAATGCAAGTAACCTGGAGTAAGATAGGACATCGCTCATAAAACCTACCGCATTATATAAACTTACTACTCCTTTAATGAGCTTCTTCACTATGTTTTTTTCATGTCTACCCTGGGTAAGAATTAAAAGAATTACTCCGGTTATTGACATATACTTACCTATAATTGCGGCATTACCTCCAACCAGGAGCAAGGCCAAACCGGTCAGGAGTATATACCAAAAGCCTATATCGAAAACCGCATCCAATACCTTGCCTTCTCTTATAAGGTTATAGCCTTTAAGCCCCATACCTACATAAAGTTGTATGCCTCCGAATATAAATGACCATAATAGCAGTTTCATAGGGTCGGTCAAAGGGTTAAACCAGAGAGGCTCCAGTTTAAAATTGCCTGAGGAAACTTTTTCAACTATATCACCGAACCAGCCTCCGAATAATGCACCCCAAATAAAAGTAGAAACACCTCCCCAAAACAGAAGTTTTAGCAATTTGCCCACTGTCTCCCCGGGTTTAAACTTATATAGTACAAATGCCGTTGCCAAAGCCATTAAAAGCCCATATCCCGCATCGCTCACCATTAAGCCGAAAAATATAAAAAAGAAGGGTGCCATAAAGGGATTCGGGTCAATCCCGGTAGGCTTAGGCAGGCTATAAAGTTCCGTAACAAGCTCAAAAGGCTCTACAAACCTATTATTTTCAAGGAGTATAGGATATTCTTCTTCCTGTCCAGGCTCTCTGATATCTACTATACAATCCCAGTGCCAGTTTTTTGCAACATCGTTTTTAAAAATTTTAACGGCATGATCAGGAACCCACCCCTCCAGTATAAATACTTTATCGGTCCTTAAAAGCCTTCCAAGCACAGCCTTTTTATCCCGCTGAATATTAAGGTAGTCATAAAGTACTTCTAAATTATTCCTTTGATTTACATATTCTGCTATTGCTTCTTTTAGTTTTTCCCGTTCAGCTTCTATTTTTTCTATATTAATTACCGAAGTATCTATGTTTTCCTTTACAGTACCTTTTATATCAAAAGTTACTCTGTTGAAACCGCTTTGTTTCAAAGATTTTATCAATTCTTCTTCCCTGGAATTATGAAATATGATTTGAAGATAGGCTTGGTCCTTATCGGTATTTACCAGTTGTATATAGCACTCCTGTATTTCCTTCTCAATATCACTTATCATCTGTTTAGTATCCACTGTTACTGGCACAACACCAAACATAATACCGGTAGTCCTGGTTGAGGTTAAATCAACAGGTATTTCCACCGATTTCCAGGGTTCCAGGGTATTAATAAAATTCTCAAGTCTATTTTTTTCTGTTTTTAGAGCTGTAAGTTTTTCATCCAGTTTATTAATTTCTTCAACAACAGACCACAGTTTTTCTTTATCCTCAATTATTTCTCCATAAATACTTGCATCAATAACCCTTTTAGGCTTAAAAAACGCCTTTTTCCTTTTATCATACAGAGAAAGGTATTCTAAAGCAGACTTTACCTTCTCAATATCAGATTCAAGTTTTAAGACTTCCTCTTCTTGTCCGTCGCTGTTCACCATCTCTGTCCATTCTTCAGACGAAGCCTTACTGCCTATATCACTTACATCTAAAACACCAATATTCATTAGATTTTCCAAGATTTCTGCCTTGTCCCTTTCTAGGCCTATTATTGAAACCTTATGCATTTTTACTATTGCCATGGATTTTCACTACCCTTTCGATGACCAAGTCAACAACCCTACTGATTTTTGGTTCAACTTCTTTCTTAATAAATTGCCCCTCTTCTTCAGCTCTTACATATATTTCCTGTATCTCTCTTTGAGCATCCCCTTCTTTATTTTTAATAATTTCGTGAGCTTCCTTTTCTCCTTTTTCCAATGCATTTTCAAGAATTATTTGTTTTTGCTTTTCTGCATTTGATATAATATCCCGCGCACGGGAAACAGAATCTTCAATAATTTTTTCCGCGTCTTGCTCCGCTTTCTTTACAGCCTTTATTATATCAAGAGTCATTAAAATCCACCACCTGGCAACAATGTTATAATTACTTTTAATAATATAATATTTACATACTTAATAATATAATTTACATGCTTCTTTATATAATACATTTTTTTGCAAAATTTTGCAACCATCCTAGATGTCTTAAAAAAATTAAAAAGTATTTATATTTTTTAAATAATATGTTAATATCTACATTGAAGCATAAAGAAGCTTTCAATTAACAATACATACAGACAAGGAGTGAAAAATAATGAGTAAAGTGGGTTTACAATTATATTCTATAAGAGAATTGACTCAAAAAGATTTTTTCGGTACTCTTGAGCAGGTAGGGAAAATTGGGTATGACGGAGTGGAATTCGCAGGTTTCTTCGACGCTTCCGCCAAAGAATTAAAAAAAGTACTTGATAGCTCAGGTCTTGAAGCCTGTGGAAGTCATACCGGTATAAATTTACTTACAGACAAATTAGAAGAGGTTATTGAGTACAATCTTGAAATCAATAACTCTTACATAATTTGTCCCGGCCTTCCTCAAGAAATGAGAAATAGTGCCGATGCATGGAAAAGGACCGCTGACCTTTTCAATAAAATCGGTATGAAGTGTAAAGAAAACGGTATTCAATTCGGATACCACAACCATTCCATAGAATTTGAAAAGTTCAATGGAGAATATGGCTTTGACATTCTTGCTCAAAACACCCAAGCTGAGCTGGTATGCCTTCAAATTGATACTTATTGGGTAGAATACGCAGGACTTAAATCGGTCGATTTTATGAAAAAGTACCCGGATCGCCTTCCCCTTCTTCATATTAAAGAAATGAAGAGTTTTGAAGATAAAAGATGCACGGAAGTCGGTAAAGGAGTAATGGATTTTAAGGAAATAATCAGGTTGGGTAAAGAATATGGTACTATATGGTATATTGTTGAGCAAGAAAATTTTGACATACCATATCTGCAGAGTATTGAGGAAAGCTTAAAATACTTAAGAAGTATATTATAAATGTAAAAATGCCATATTATTGATCTACTATTATAAACCAAAAAGGATTGGGGTGTTTTGAATGAAAAATGGCAAAGTAAGAGTCGGGATTATAGGGGCCGGAAACATCGCCCAAAATGCGCATATACCTTCATATTTGAAGCAAAAGGACGTAGAAATAATTGCAGTTTGCGATATTAATGAATCAAGGGCAAAGGAAGTTGCGAATAAATATGACATAAAGTATGTTACATCAAGTTTCCAGGAACTCATTTCTATTGAAGAAGTAGATGCAGTAAGCATTTGTACGGGAAATAATTTTCATCAACCGGCTGCTGTCGCTGCGGCAAATGCAGGTAAACATATACTTTGCGAAAAGCCGATGGCAATGAATGTCGAAGAAGCCGAATCCATGCTCAGAGCCGCAAAGGAAAATAATATTATATTTATGATGGGATTTGTTAACAGATTCCGGGCAGACAGTAAAGTTATTAAAGCATTGTCCGATGCGGGGAAATTTGGAGATATTTATTCTGCAAAAGCCTGCTGGTTAAGAAGAAGAGGAACTCCCCTTGGATGGTTTACCAACCTTTCAAAGTCCGGTGGCGGTCCTGTTATTGATATCGGGGTCCATGTAATTGATCTGGCATGGTACTTTATGGGCAAACCAAAACCTGTAAGAGTCAGTGCAGTTACATATAATAAAATTGGAAATTATCAGACTAAGGGTGTATCAAGATGGACTGCCCTGGATACCGACAACTTGGTGTTCGAAACTGAAGACTCTGCCTCCGGATTAATAAGGTTTGATAATGGTGCATCCATGTCTTTTGAAGTGAGTTGGGCAATTAACACCAAAGATACAGGCATGTATACCCAAATATTCGGGTCAAAAGCAGGAGCCAGGATCAACCCTCTTGAAATATACAGTGAAGAAGAAAACTACCTGATGGATTCTACACCTATAGTAAGGGATGAAAATGCTTTCGACAACCAAATAAGACATTTTATTGATTGTGTAAAAGAAGGAAAGCAACCAATATCTCCTGCCGAAGACGGGTACCTGGTACAAAAAATTCTTAACGGTATCTACGACTCTGCGAAACTGGGCAAGGAAGTTGAATTATAAGGAAGTTAAATTATAGAGCAGTAGTTCTTTAATATAACACCTAATATAACACTGGCACACACAAGAGACAGGTAGACTTAAAAAGTTCGCCTGTCTCTTTTCCATTTTTTATCACAAATAAATTTCTTTTTTATGCACAATTTAATAATAACTTGTTTTCTATCATCAAACCTAATATTATATTAATTGGGGAGGATTAGCATATGTACCGTCATGTGCATCATTTTAAAATAGAATCGATTATGGTGCGGGGTCATTACCACCGGTTAATTGGATACACCAAATACTTAATTGGTGCAGGCAGGTTTCATTTTCACTTTTACTCCGGCGTATCCACTTATACAGACCATACCCACTATTTTTCAGGTGTAACCGGCCTGCCTGTAAAAACAGAAAACGGACATATACATAAAATTGAAGGTTTGCTGGAACTAAACAGTTTTCACGAACATAAATTTAATGGACATACATTTGAAGAAATATCCTACTCCCAGGGAAAAAAGACCAGGGAAGCCCTTATTTGACCCCGTAACCCATCCCTGCTTCCAATGCTTTTATTTCTTCGGGTATCATATAATGCTTTTTTTCAGGAAGAATATACTTCAACGCCTCAACAAAATTCTCTTTAGAAACTATATTTGTTTTAGCAATTAATTTTCCGAGGAGAATAATATTTGCATAAGTAAGATTTCCCATTTCCGATGCTATCATTGTAGCGGGAACCTGGTATGCTTCCAAATCTGTCCGTTCTGGCTTTTTAGAAACCAGAGAGCTATCAACAATAACAATCCCTCCAGGCACAACAACTTTTTCAAATTTTTCCAATGATGGGCTATTCATTACAATTAATGAAGTTGCACTATTCAAAATTGGTGAACCTACAGGCTCATCAGATATAATTACATGACAGTTAGCGGTACCGCCTCTCATTTCCGGTCCATAAGACGGTAACCATGATACATTCCTACCCTCCAGCATTCCCGCATAAGCAAGTATTCTACCTGCAGACAATATACCCTGGCCTCCAAATCCTGCTATAATGATCTCTTGATGTATTGTCATCATTACACCTCCAAATCTTTACCCTTGTAATTTCCAAGGGGATATACCGGTATCATGTTGTCCCTTATCCATGATAAAGCTTTAACAGGGTTCATTCCCCAATTTGTGGGACAAGAGGATAGTACCTCGACAATAGAAAAACCCATATTTGCCAATTGCACCTGGAAAGCTTTTTTTATAGCCTTTTTTGCGTTTATAATATTTTTAATATCATGGGTAGATACCCTTTCAATAAAAGCAGCTCCCTCAATAGTAGCCAGCATTTCACAGACCTTTATGGGGAAACCGTGTAATTCAGGTTTACGCCCATAAGGGGTTGTAGTCGTAACCTGGTCTATTAAAGTAGTAGGTGCCATTTGCCCGGATGTCATACCATAAATAGCATTGTTTATAAAAATTGTTGTTATTTTCTCTCCTCTTGCAGCAGAATGCACAATCTCCGCAGTACCTATGGCTGCAAGGTCACCGTCTCCCTGGTATGTAAATACAACATTTTCAGGGTTAACTCTCTTTATTCCTGTAGCAACAGCAGGAGCCCTTCCATGGGCAGCCTGAACCATATCGCAATTAAAATATTCGTAATTATTATAACTGCATCCAACAGAAGAAACACCTATAGTCCTACCCTCAATTCCCAACTCATCTATAGCCTCAGCCACAAGCCTGTGTATAATTCCATGGGTGCATCCGGGGCAGTAATGCATGGATACATCCTTTAATGCATGCGGTCGTTTAAAAACAGCCTTCATGTGTACTCCTCCCATTATTTTTTAATAATCCTCTTTATTTCATCAAGAATCTCCCTTTGGGTAGGAAGCATTCCGCCCATCCTACCATAAAAATATGTCTCATTTTTACCATTAAGGGCAAGCTTTACATCTTCAAGCATTTGGCCTGCATTAAGCTCTACAGTCAAGAAAGCTTTTGGGACTTGGGCATATTTCTCAAAGGCTTCGTTTGGAAAAGGCCACAGAGTTATCGGCCTGATAAGCCCAACTTTAATCCCTTCTTTTTCTGCCATTTTTATAACATTTTTTACTATCCTGGCCACTGTACCGAAAGCTGATACAATAATATCTGCGCCTTCACAGTTAAAAACTTCAACACGAACCTCTTTCTCTTCAATTATCTTATATTTCTGCTGCAGCTTTTGATTGTGCTTTTCCAAAACTTCAGGATTTATATAAATAGATGTTATAACATTATTTTCCCTTTTCATTCTTGTGCCTGTAACAGCCCAATTCTTATCAACAGTAATAATTTCTTCTTTTTCTTTGAATTCTACAGTTTCCATCATCTGGCCTAATACACCGTCACCCATTATCATTGCAATTATCCTATACTTATCTGCAATATTAAAGGCTTCAACAGTTAGTTCATACAATTCTTGCACACTGCATGGAGCCAATACAACCATTTTGTAGTCCCCATGTCCTCCGCCTTTGACAGCCTGGAAATAATCACATTGGGCAGGTAGTATACCTCCAAGTCCTGGGCCGCACCTGACTATATTTACAATAACAGCCGGCAGTTCCGCGCCGGATATATAGGAAATACCTTCCTGCTTCAAACTGATTCCCGGACTGGAAGACGATGTCATAACCCGCGCCCCTGCCGAAGCTGCGCCATATACCATATTAATAGCGGCGATTTCACTTTCCGCCTGAAGGAATGTGCCGCCTACTTCCGGCATTCTCTTTGCGAAATAATGAGCAATTTCAGTTTGAGGAGTTATAGGATAACCGAAATAAAACCTACACCCTGCTCTTATTGCAGCTTCAGCTATTACTTCATTTCCTTTCATTAAAAGTTTTTCTCCCATTAAATCCAGTCCCCCTTACTTTTGAACCTCTATTACACAGTCCGGACATATAGTTGCACAAAATGCACACCCTATACATTTCTCCATTTCAACTACTCCAGCAGGGTGAAACCCTTTTGAATTAAGTAGATCTTCTTTCATCACAACTATTTTTTTAGGGCATACCGTCGTACACAGCTTGCAGCCCTTACACCTTTCTTCATCAAAAATTACTCTAGCCATAACAACCTCTCTTTAAATCTTTAATATATTATTCATAAATATATTCATCCATTTACTACATTTTCTAATGCAGTTTACTTTTTCAATTATAAAACTCTTTAAATATATTTTCAAGTAATCATTTCTCCCGGGCGCATTTTTTATATATGACCCATATAATGACAGAAACATTGCGGAAGGTCTCGTAGAGCCTGTTAATCCGACGAGGGATAAGCAAATCAACTGTATGAGCAAAATAATTACATTGATGTGCTATTAAATTTTATTCAAA
>JABUEW010000033.1 GCA_013314855.1 Bacillota bacterium
TATGTTGATGTATGCTATTTGGGGCAACAAATTGCAGGTATTATTTTTAAGACGTTGAAAACTTACCGAAGCTCATATTCTTCAAAGGGCGTGGTTAATTTAACATTACGAAAGTTCTCTTTTGCCTCGTCAAGTAAATCTTCAGGTTTATATCCAGGCCATAAATGCGTCAATAATAGATGCTTTACTCCTGCTATTTTTGCTATTATTCCGCATTCCTTAGCTGTAAGGTGGGCAACATTTTCATCTTTTTTATCTTCTGATAAAAGGCCTGCGTCCAACATCAGCAAATCAGCGTTTTTAGAAAAATCTAAAATACTATCGCACCATGCCGTATCCCCTGAATAGACAAATCGTTTTCCCTTGTTCTCAATTGATATTGCAAAATTTTTAACAGGGTGTTTCATCTCGGCAAAGGTAAACCTCAAATTCCCGAAATTTAAAACCATGTCTTTAGTTATGGGGTTTAAATCAAATATATTTTCTATATCTAGCCTGTTATATATGTCCAATGGGTCAGAAGGTGCGTATACAGTTATAATTTTATTCATATTTTCCCTTTTGTTTTTCAGATCAACAGCATATTGCAAGATTAGCATATCAGACATATGGTCATTATGAAGGTGGGTAAGTATTACCGCATCTATATCTTCTATTCTTATTGCCTTCTGGAGATTGCTCAATACCCCGCTTCCACAATCAATAAGAATATTATTTTCTCCTTCTTGTACAAGGTATCCGGAACATGCACCACCTGCAGCCGGAAAAGGGCCATAATTTCCAAGCACGGTTAACTTCATAATAAGCTATCTTCCTTTCTTTGGTTTTCTAAATTCTTTTATTTATCGAATTACTTTTTACTTAAACTTGTTTTATACTAATTTTATACTAATGTTAATATTGCAGTCAACACAATATATATATTTCATATACTCATTATATAATGGAATTTCACTTGTATGAGCTCTTTCTTCCAAAATCTCTCACATATGGTTTAACATTTATATCTACAGTTGCTTTACTGAAAATCTCCTCCCAATTATCCTTTACCTCTTCCCAAACTGCAGGGTATTTGATATGGAGTTGCTTGCCAAAACCTGCTACATCTGCCTTTAATTCTTTCTGTATCTTGTTTATTGTTTTTTCCATTATGCCTTTTACTTCTTTTTCAGCAGCAAGCTCTACCTTTTCTATAAATCCATCCTCGAAAGCATTACTTGTCATTACCCAATCTTCAGCTATAGTTCCCTCTATTTTACTTTCTACTGTAAATGAGATATTGTTTCCCAACACCTTAGGTCTGATTTTAGTATTAACATTATGAATCTCGTAGACAATAGTCTGTCCAGTATCCTTATCCTCTATTTTTACAATACCGCTTTCCACTTTTCCTGATATCCAGTTTAATCCATATGTTTCTTTTTCATCCAGCCATCCAGCCAACATATACGTGTCCCCTTTTATAACAGCAGCACCTCTAACCTCAAATATATCACCTTTACCGGCTGTTGTTTCGGTTACAATAATATCGCGCGGCGATTGTATACCATTGCGCATTGCTATCCGCTGAATGGTAAAACTTTTACTTCCCGCCATTTTTTCCGATATATCTCCTAATTTTTGTGTAGGCGGCATCCCTGGTTTGTATTTAGTATTACTTGAAAGCATCATTATATTAAAAGCAGGTATGTCTTCAAGATTTGGTGCTATCTCAAAAAAAAGGCGGGCTTCTCCTTCAGAAATGAGTATATTAGTATTCCTGGGTATTTCAGGATGGCGTAAAATAGCATTAAGTAACTTATACAAATTATAGGACTGTACCACCTTATCGCTTATTATAATAACTTTAAGATGCTCATAATTGGGTCTGCGGCTTTTAATATTTTTAAATTTTTCAAAAATCTCAACAACACTAGTTCCCTCCACTGATGTATTAGCATAGGGAGTTTTTTGCGTGGAGGTTACTTTTTCACCTCCTTCTACCCCTTCAGGTATAACATAATGTTGGGTTATGATGATAGAATTGTCATTTTCCGAACAGTCAATCGCAAGACCTACAATAATTAGTATTTCCTCAATTTCAATCCTGTCCCAGCATCCAGTTGAAACAAACAGCATAAAAATAAAAAGAATTATTATTAATAAAAGTCTACGTTTCATTCTCTTTTTTGCCCCATCCTTTCTTTCTTACAAAAGCAATTACATACAATAATGAGGGCATAATACCCGCTACTATTAATCCCAAATAGCCTATCAGGTCTCCCAGACTGAAAGTTTCCTTTAAGTTTTGGGGAAGGAGAGCGATAATATATATTAACGGATTTAAGGCATACACAAAAGTACCAAATTCCTTGTTAAAAACCTGGCACATACCCAAGCTTGCCACATAATGGGATGCTACGTATGTTGTATATATTGCCAGTACCCATATTATAAGAAAAAAAATCTGAAAGTTTTCAACGAATCCACCTGGATACTCTATAGAATTGACTAATGACGCCAGAGGCCATGTAAGTGTCTTTACTTCGTCTACAGTTAGGACACCTATTACTATTATTGAAATAACAACGTAAATTAAGACCGGGATTCCTGTACCAATTACGACCGCTTTAACAGCCTTGTGAGGCTCCTTCATAAAGGCAGTCAGTATCATTATAATCTCAAAACCGATGTAGCTCAATAGAGTTGCCTTCATGCCTTTTATTACAGGCAGCACACCCTTTCCAAGCACAGGGCGTAAGTTATCTAGTTCGAAATATTGAAGTCCTAGCAAAAGGATACTAAAAAATATAAATACAATAATGGATAAATATAGTTCAAAAGCACGTACAATCGGGTTTATTCCTCCAACTGTTAAATAGGTCCCTACACAAATAAAAGTTATTATGATTACTTCCATAGGTGTCCGCAGTAGCAGGTACGTACGTACAAGTTCAGCTAACATACGAGCTTCAAACCCTGCCACTATAACATAGAATATTATTGTTATCATACTAAGAATCCATCCAAAAAACTTTCCTACAATAATTTTATTATACTGAAAAAAGGTTTTCTCCGGGAACCTCTGGCTAAGTTTTACCGATATAATACCTAAAATAATTGAAAATACTCCTGCTAGAAGCACAGATAGCCATACATCCGGAGCATTCACAATTTCTACTGCCGGCCTTGTCATAACAAGTATTCCAGCACCAATTATTATTGATGATACGGCAACTGCTGCCTGTCCAGTTGAAATTTTATCCTTTGGATTATTTATTATAGTCTTCACCTTACCCTTCTAAGTTTTTATCCTACTTTTTAACCCATTTAATTCCTCTGCCTTGTCTTATCCTCTGTCTTCAGCATCTGGGGGCGTTTTTTCATGTTCATAACAGGTAGGCGGAGGACAAAGTCTTTCCAATCACCAGGCCTATATGGAATAAGCGGAGCTAAATAATTAACCCCGAAGCTTTTTAGTTTCACAAGATGCACGGTAAGCATGATAAAAAAAAGCATAACGCCATACAAACCCAGAAATCCTGCTGCGAATATAATAACGAAACGCAGAATGCGCAGAGGGATACCCAGCGGATATTGAGCCATTGAAAATGAGGCAATTCCCGTAAGAGCTACAACAATTACATAAACAGGGCTGACAAGCCCTGCCCTCACTGCCGCTTCCCCGATAACCAAGCCGCCTACAATTCCTACCGTCTGTCCGATGGTTTTAGGCAAACGAATACCCGCTTCCCTTAAAATCTCCAACGTTACTTCCATTAAAATCGCCTCTATTAGTGAAGGAATAGGAACGCCTTCCCTGGTGGCAGCTATAAAAATAGCAAGCTTTGTCGGTATTAACCCCTGGTGGTAGGATATTAGAGCAACATAAACACCAGGGAGAAATAATGAAATCATAATTACCAAGTATCTCAAAGCACGAATTAACGAGCTATATATCCAGCGTTCATAGTAATCTTCAACTGTCTGCATAAACATGGGTAAACTGGCAGGTAGAATAAGGACAAAGGAAGTATTATCCACTATTATAACAATACGGCCTTCCAGTATTGCAGAAACTGCTTTATCCGGTCGCTCGGTATATTGTACCTGCGGAAAAGGGGATAAAAAGTTGTCTTCTATAAATTGTGCCACCGTCCCTGCTGCAATAATCTGATCAACATCAATCTCTCCTATTCTACGCAGCACTTCTTTCACAATATCCTGGTTGGCAATTCCTCTTATATATGCTACAGCTAAATCAGTCCTTGTGCGACGGCCTAATTTTAGTTTTATTAATGAAAAATTTGGGTCCTTAATACGCCGCCGAATCATTGTAATATTGTCTTGAAAGGTTTCAACAAATCCATCCCTTGGTCCGATTACAGCTGCTTCAGTCATAGGTTCCTCAAGATTTCTAGTTGACCAACCCGGGGTTTTCATAATCAACGCTTTATCAATATTTTCAATCAATAGTACAGTATCCCCGGCAAGCACTTCAGAGATGCATTCATTTAATGTATTCGCTTCTTTAAGATCGCTTATGGTAATTACAGAATTTCTTATTCTTTTTTCAATTGAAACTGCTTTTCCAGTGTTACTACCATTATCCTTTTCTTTTGCCTTTCCTTCACAAAATTCCTTTAACAAGGGTTTTATTATATTTTCCTGCACAGTATTACGGTCAGCTAAGCCTTCAATATACATTACCGCTGCTCTAAATTCTAAATTTTCCGGCTTTAACATCCGTATAACCAGGTCAGGACTGTAACTTAACGCTTCCTCAATTGTTTTAAGATTAGAATGTAAATCCCGAGTAACAGGCATATTATTATCCAAATTAATATTTATATTTTTATTATTACTATCCTTTTTATCTTCATTTTTCATCCACTTAAACATGTTTATTCCTCTCTTTCCTGCATTTTTATTATGTGCAGGAGAGAAATAAATAATACTGTTTATGTGGTAGGTTAATTTACTCTTTCGTCCGGATTTGTCCCCTAATCCATTTAAATATCAAAGAAATTCCAAAAGGGATAATAAAGGCAAAAAATGCACCCAGCCATAGTTTAAAATCGAGGAGAGTATCAAATACTTTATTTAACGTATATAAGGTATAGATAATATATCACCTCGTAATTAACTTGCGCAAAAAAAGAAGAGACTATACAGAAAATATCAATACTATGAATAAAAGCTTTTATCTATCTTAACAAGCTCTTCACAAACTCAATACTTTGTGCAGTTTCTTTTAATGGATCTCCTATGCCCTCATACTCAATTGAAAGGTATCCCGTATATCCATTATCGTAAAGGAAATCTACTATATCTTTTAAGGGTACTTCCCCTTCACCTATAATTGTCCCCTGGTATTTAGAACCGTCAATGGAAGTATAAACTTCTTTGCCGTCCTCTACTTTTTTGAAATCTTTAAAATGTACAAAACCAATATGGTTTATTAAATTCTTGACCGCATCAAAAGGTTTTTCTCCCACTAATAAGAAATTGCCGGTATCTGTGTTAGCCTTCAGTGCATGGGAGCCAACTGTTTCTATTATCTCTTTCACTTGTATGCTCTTCCCTGCAAACAAACCGTGGTTCTCCAATACCATTGTAATTCCTTTTTCTTCTGCATAAGAAGCGCATTCTTTTAGGGAATCAATAATCCATGCTTTTCCCTGTTCATAAACAATGCCTTCTTTTGAACTGCCGCTAAATATTCTTAGATTTTCAGTTTGCAGCATTACCGCAGTATCAATCCCCTTTTTAACATATTCAACCTGTTTTTCCCTGTCTTCAAGTTTCTTCTGTACAAAATCATTTCCTATTGAATAACATGATACAGGTATTTTTATTTCATCAAGATACTTCTTTATTTCCAAGAGTGTTTCTTCATCTGTCCAAAAACAGTCTAGAAGTTCAATACCATCTACTCCCTTTTCCTCACAAAAGCCTATAAATCTACGCAAACTAATTTTTTTGCTAAAAAGAAGTTTTTGCGCACTCCATGCACTTACACCAAATTTCATAAAAAAACTCCCCTCTAATATTACTTAAGTATTACTTCCCGGTGAGTAGCTGCCGATTCATATATGGCATCTAGGATTTTCATAATTTCGACCCCATCCTCTACAGGATTCAAACATTCTACTTTACCCTGTACACAGTCTATGAAATGGGCAACCTCCCTCTTGAAATTAGCAGTAAATACATCGGATTCAGCACTATACCTGGGAGTGATATCAACCAGGTACCCTTCAAGTTCAGAGTAAATTTCCAGTTTTGGCTCCATCATAGCCCCGGACTTAGTACCGTAAAGGTCCAAAAACAGAAAATCGTCTTTTATATTTTGGCTGAAACTGGTTTCAACATACAAAACTGCTCCATTTTCAAACCTTATCATTGCAGTTGCCAAATCTTCCACATCACAGAATTCATCATAATCCATGGGTTTGTATCTATTTAATGCTTTGATATGGCTTCTTGGACCAATACCATCAAAAGTTGCTCCATAGACCGACACAGCCTTGGGTTTACCCATTAAAAACCTTACAAGGTCTATCATATGGACACCCAGGTCAATTAAAGGTCCTCCTCCCGACTTCTTTTTATCTGAGAACCATCCGCCAGGATTGCCGCACCTTCTTATACACCCCGTTTTGGCATAGTATATATCTCCAAGATAGCCTTTATCAATAAATTCTTTTAATATAGCCGTATTCTGACCAAATCTTCTTACAAATCCAACCATAAGAATTTTGCCGCCTTCTCTTGCTGCGCGCTGTATTTCCAGAGCTTCTTTTGTATTCATAGCCAGGGGTTTTTCGCAAAGTACGTGCTTTCCTGCATTCAAGGCTGCTATTGAAACAGGGGCATGCCCATTATTCCATGTGCAAACACTTATTGCATCAAGCTCTTTCAATTTAAGCATTTCATTATAGTCCGAAAAAACATGGGGAATAGCATATTTTTGAGCAAATGCTTCGGCCCTTTCTTTGTTTATATCGCATACTGCATAGACTTCAACATTGTCCAGGTTTCTATACCCTACCATATGTAGATTGCTAATACCTCCAGTACCTACAATTCCAACCTTTATTTTGTTCATCCTTATACCTCCCTGTAAATTATCATGGTAAACATTTGCTTATTATTAGTTATTGATATACTTCTATTGATATGCTTATATATTATCAAATATTGATATAATTGTCTTTGTTGTCTTATGCTTTTTTACTGTTTATATTTTGCTATTTTGCGGCTTGTTCTATCCTATGACTTATTCTTGCTATATAAAGCCTGATATTCCGATGGAGATATGCCTATATTCTTCCTGAAAGCTTTACTAAAAGAATTTATTGATTGGTATTGAAGCATTTCTGCTATTTCAGTAACACTTAAGTTTCCGTTTTTCAATAGTTCGCCTGCTTTCTCAAACCGCTTTTGATTATAGTATTCCTGAATACTAAGTCCCGTTTCCCTTGAAAAGATATGAGAAAGATATGAATAACTGTATCCCAGTTCATTTGCAATTTGCGTCAATTCTTTTATTTTAAATAGATTATTGTCAATATAATTAACTACCTCGTAGACAATATTTCTGTAGTTTGAAGCATCTTTATGGGGAATATATTCTTTTTCCCATTGCTCGAAAAAATTTCGATATGTTAATAATATCAACTGGTGAAGGCATATTTTGATCATTAAAGAAGAATACTCTTTCAGGTTAATCAGTTCATGGAATATATTTAAAAATGGAGTTTTAATATCAAACTTATCCTGTACAACAGGACATTTTACCTGGTAAAACATTTTTTGGATATGTGTAAAGGGGCTTTGGTCTCTATTATCATTATTGAAGGTAAATCCTACATAAAAATACCTAAATGGATCTACAAGGTCTGCCAATCCATTATGGAGTTCGCCAGGCATATTAAGGTATATATCCCCCGCTTTAACAGGGTACTTATTTTCATTGCTGGAATAATAACCTTTACCTGAAACAATATAGCTTATTTCATAGCAATACTGCTTGTGTTCACCTATAGAATACCCTCCACGGCAATACAAGTCTCCAATTTGATACAGGGTTATAAAATCATATATTTGAGGCTCATTATAAAATGTCCTGTCAAAATGAAACGTATTGCCGCCTGTCCTCTCCTTTATCATAGAAATAACCTGTACCTTCACCCATAGTTTTACGCTTTACTAATTTATGTCACAAAGCCCTATTCCAACAGCCTTTCTACACCTGCCTTCTGTAACAGCGTAGAGAGTACATAACCTAATACTGCACTAACCCCGCCTTGAATAAGATTAAAAGGCAATTCCGTAATAGCAGCTGTATAGCCGAAGGTTGGATCAACCAACTTTAAAACAGAAAGTTCAGCAATAAAATAACCTGCAACCATTATTAAAGTACCTATTATTATAGCTATAACTTTCCTGATTTCGTATTTTCCTGCACTCTTGTTATGTAATAAACTTTGTTCCATGCCCGTTTCAGTTTTATATTCCATATTACCTTCTTCATTTGCTTTGATGTCTTCACGCTTATAATGGGCTATTCTCCCTACAAAGTATCCCTCAAGACCTTTTACTATAAAGGTTATTGGTGCAAAAATCACCCCGCCGGGTGCAACAATATCAGCTAGAGCAGAGCCAAGGGCACCGGCAAGAAAACCACTGTTCTTCCCTAATAATACCGCCGTAACTATTATAACTGCATCACCGAAATTAATATAACCTGGTGGGACTGGTCCTGGAATACGTGTGAAAAACGTGGCTAAAAATACCAGGGCTATCATTACTCCATTTAATACTATCTTTTTTGTTGATATATTTTCCATATAACTTCACCTCACTTTTAAAATTGGTAATTAACATTTTATATACTTAGTCTCATGTATTTGCAAATCAACTAATTTTAATATTACAAAATTGGAAATTGTTTGTCAAGCAAATTCGCTTTGGCACTTAAGTTAAACCCAGTTCTCAAGATTTAATCCAGGAATCCTTTCAAACTCCCCAATATTATTTGTAACCAAAGTAAGTCCTTCACAAAGTGCATGAGCCCCTATCATCAAATCATATGCACCTATTACTTTACCCTGTTTCTCCAAATCAGCACGCAACTTTCCATATACGAAAGCTGCTTTTTCAGTAAAAGGTAGAATCTCTAATGGAGTAGTAAAACCTGCCAGTGCAAGTCGGTTTTTTTCAGTAAATTCACTCTTTTCAACTCCATATACAAGTTCAGCAAGAGTAATAGTTGATATACAAATGTTACCTGTTTTAAGACTATTAAATTTATTCAACACTTTAATAGGTTTTTGCCTAATTATATAGATACAAATATTGGTGTCCAGCATATACTTCATGTCTTAAATATCATCTCTTTGGTCAATTTCGGGTTGGTTCCTATCACTTAAATAATCTCCAGTAAAATAATCCAAACTTTTCTCCATAACTTTCCATTCAGAATCTTTTGGAATTAATAGTACAATGTCACCAAACTTTTTTATATATATTTCGGAGCCTTTAAAACGATATTCCTTAGGTAGTCGGACAGCCTGGCTCCTACCATTTATAAATAGTTTTGCCTTGTCCATAAATATCAACCTTTCTTTTTACGTTGGTATATACTATAGTATATACCATATATTTTCATTTGTCAATTATTTAATATTTGAGTTCCCATTTTTTAGGCCTTGGAAGGAGTTATACCATTTTCGTAGTAATTTTTTTGTAAAGGGGAGTGTAAAACTATGTCCATAAAACCTATCATGCCTAAAAGGAATATCCAATAGGGAATGGATAGGAGCACAGATGAGGGCTGATTTCTTGGGATGGTATGCAGGAATTAAAAGCCACACCAGCTGTCAGAGATTCTAAAGCATGCCTGCATGTTTTAGAGTCTCTGGCAGCTTTAGTCATACTTGCCATATACCTTCCAGGAATTTACCAACGAAATATAATTTGGTTTAGGGCAATCTCTCATCTACAGGCAGCATGGGAGAAAACTCTTTGTGAGGTTCATCCTGATACCAGTAAGCTACAGAACTCCAGTCATCACTACGGTCATTGGCATGCCCGTGCTCTATGCTAACCCTTATGTTTTTTTGGAAGATGATCGGATCAACAATGTGATAGCGGTATACACATACTTTCCCTTTACCGATATGCGCATCTCTGTCATCAATTTCACACCATGGCTGGCCACAATACAGGTGAGCTACTTTTTGCATTCCCCAGGCGTGACAAAAGTAATCTTCACTTCCCGTACCATGCATATCGGGGGGCCATACTCTTTCTCCATCCCGATCTATAAATATCATATCATCACCTTCTCCCCACCAGCCACCCTGGAGGTTATTAATACTCATATTTGTACCTATATAATGACCCCTGCCTTCCGCCTCAAGAATCAAGTAATTGTTAGTGTCACTCAAGTTAATTCCCTTGTCTTTGCCCTCCGAAGCCTTACAGGGGTTCTCCCTCCTCCACCTGGCATGGAGATAAACAACATCCTCAGGTAATAAATTATGTTCTTGATAGTCAATGTAAAAATACATTGTTATAGGTATTATCTGTTCATTAATGATTTCTACACGTGCACTTTTTATAAATGGCATTGGAAGCCAGCAGTTCATAGCAACCCTGGAACTTAATTTCCCTTCTATACCGGTATTGCATGAAGTACTGAAGGCAGCACATTGATAAGTATAGGCCCTTGAATGCCCTAGGCCGAAGAAATCTCCTATTGGCGAGTAGATGGAAGGATTTTCTTCATCATCCCAGTAAACTCGTATCAGTACTTTTCTTAATGTTAACGGGTCACATACTCTTGGGTCATTTTCACCATATCGGCTCCATATAGTAACCCAGATATGGCTGATAATCCCTGGACCTTTCAGACTTGCAATTACCTTTGTCTCACCCGGCTGTATACGCCATGCATCATTATTTCCGCCGGTCACATCATAACTGCTTATTCTCTTCGTCCGAAATGATTTTGCTGTAATTAGTGAATTCCATTGATTGTTATACATAAAAACCCTCCTGTGAATTAATTTATACATGCTTTATTGCTCCGTGGAATATGCCTTGATCCTTGATCTTTGAAGCCATCTTCATTCTGCTCTTCATTGCCTTATTCTTTACTCTGATTTATCCTACTATTTTGCATAAATATAACATGCCTTGTAAATAGTATGTCCTATATTGCTGCATACCATTATACCATAGCACGTATTATCAACTGTACTCTTCTCCCCTTTAATGATATTTATAAAGGTACCAGGGCAGCCTTCCATATGCAACGTCAGTTTTTTACCCGCCATAACCCAACTTACATGTCAGCTATTATCTAAAAAACTGTCCTATTGTCTTTATATTACATATGCTTTCTATACCCTCGCTTTCTTTACCCGTAAAACCTTAACCTCCAAGGGGTTGAAACAGAAATTTGCCTTACCTTCTTTAATATCCCCCGAACAGCCATCCATAAGGTTAATATATTTAATATATCTGGAACTAATATGAACAGGGCTTTCATGCATTTCCTCGCTGTTGTTAATTAGAATCAGTATATCATCATCTTTTTCATTTATCAGAAAACTTCCCTGTATCCTGCTGCTTTCAGTTTTTATACTGTTTTCGACTCCCTGTTCCCTGGCAATATCCAGCACAATTTCCTTCGCTCCTAAAAAAACCTCTTCTTCATCATTCCTGACAAAATCATCTCCTACACCAAGCTTGGGAGAATAGGATAGTCCGAGATTCAGACCCGAAATAACAGCTTTTCCCTTTCCAAAGATATTGAAGACAATACATGGTGTACTATCATCCACATAATACCCCAAGGGGGTTCCTGTTGTTACTTTAAAGCATTCTTTGAAATGGCTGTTGCTTATTGAATATACCTTGTTTTTATATGTGACCTTCACATTATTACCTTTGGCTGAATAAATATCTTTTTCCAGACAGCCGAATATGCTGTCATAACCACTCCCCGGGACTTTATCAGCCAGATGGAATGCCACATCGTACGGACAAAAATAGGGGTCAGATAAAATAGTTCCACCGTTTTCTACATAATCTGCCAGCACTTTTCTTGCATTAGAAGATAACGCAGAGGGCTGTGGGAGGATAACCAGTCTATATTTCTGAACCTTCGAAAGCTCCATAAAATCTTCATGCACGATATCCACAGGGATATTCTCTTCCCAAAACATTCTGTAGTAACCACTAGTGCAATCTATAGACAAATGGCTATTCCGGTGGTCACACCAATCAACAAGAAACGACCTCATGCTGAAAACTATAGCAATCTTTGCATCTTCAACCTGGGAACTTAAAAATAATGCATCGTTTTTTTGAATGATATCACAGATTTTCGCCACCATTTCCAGGTTCTCGGTTGTACCACCATCATAATCGGTTAGGGCAGGCGACCCAAACTCGGGACCATGGGCTTCTTTCCTGTACTGCCAGTATAAAACCCCCTTAACACCATGCCTGATAGACTCCCATGTCCATGTAGAAAGCACTTCTGGTTTAACTCTTCCTCTTCTGTTGAGGCCCGAGCCCCTGTCACCGGCACCAAGTTCCGACAGCCATATTTCTTTTCCATGGCCAGCACTTCTAGTAGCGTCAGTACTCAATCCCAACATTACATTATGTCTGTAATTATCAGGAAAAGCACTGTATCCCCATTTGTCAAATATTGTTGAATTTTTCCAATCATCAAATGCCATCGCCCCAATATTCGGACATGTTATGGTTCCACCGCCCCATGAATGAGCTATGACCGGTCTGCCATCATACTTTTTTATAATATTGGTCCTTCTTGTTATTTCATCCAAAACATTATCGATTGTAAACAGGCGAAAATCTATATAATCAGTATAACCGAATCTCCAAGTTGGAGGCCTCACTTCATCCCAGTCATTATGATGTCTTCCCCACGCTTCATTTAATGTATCAATCTCCCCATACTTTCTTTTGAGCCATTCCCTAAATTTTCTTCTTGTTGCCTGACAGTAGCAGAATATTCCTACGGGATTTTTTGCTAAATCAACCCACTGATGTGGTTCATTCATTGGTTCCCAAAAAGCTATTTCCTTTCTATTAGACAGGGATTTAACCACACTTGATATGAACCTCTCTTCTATGCCCTGAACTTCTTCATAGTCGTAGCAAAGCCCCGGCCAACCGCCGGAAGGCGTGTTGGGTCTTAATGATGGTTCGAAGAAAAAACCGTCCGAATTGACATAATAATACTGGGGATATTTCTTTATCAGCCATTCCGGAGCCCCATGGAGATGAAAAAGAAGTCCAACCTGCAGCTCATACCTTCCTGCAATATCCAAAAAAGTATGAAGATACTCATAATCAATTACATTCTCTGCTTTCTCCACGGTATTCCAAACTATCCATGCCCTTACCGTATTGAATCCGCACTTTTTGATCCGGGATAAATCCTTATCCCATTCCTTCTTTGCCGGCGTTTCACCTCTTAAATATTGTGTACCAAATATAAACACTTTTATTTCCCTCACATTATTAAATAAGCTAGTGATTAAACTACCACAAACTTATTTCAGCGAATTTTCTGGCAATAGCATTTACTATAACTAGTAGTATACAATTTATTACTGAGTTAAACATTCCTACTGCACTTGAAAAGCCATACTTTGCTTGTAGAAGACCTACTTTATAAACATAAGTAGATATTACTTCTGAAGCATCTAAGTTAAGAGGTGTTTGCAACAAAAAGACTTTTTCAAAACCAACACTCATAATCCCCCCCATACTAAGTATCAGTATAATTGTTGCCGTTGGAATTAGAACAGGAATGTTTATATGAATAATTCTCTGCAGTCTTGTTGCTCCATCTATAATAGCCGCTTCATGCTGTTCGTGATCTACAGAAGATAATGTTGCAAAGTATATAACAGACCCAAATCCGGTTCCTTGCCATACTCCTGACCAAACATATATGCTTTTAAAATATCCAGGTTTATTAATAAAATCTACAGGTTCAAATCCTAATAATTCAATAAATTTATTAATAATTCCATACTGCGGATTAAGATAAATGAGAACCATACCAACAAGAACAACAGTGGAAATAAAATGTGGAGCATATGTTACAGTCTGTACAAATTTTCTATACTTTACATTTCTTACTTCATTAAGCAGTAATGCGAGGATTATCGGGAAAGGAAATCCTGCCACTAAGGAGTATATCGAAATACCTACAGTATTCTTAATTAATGTCCAAAAATAATAAGATTCGAAAAATAGATTTAAATTCTTTAACCCAACCCAAGGACTTCCCCATATACCTTTTGTAGCAACAAAATCTTTAAATGCAAGTTGAACACCATACATAGGTGCATAATTAAAAATCGCAAAATAAAGCGTTGCAGGTAGTATAAAAAGGTATAATTCATACCTTTGAAGTATTTTTTTTAATGTCTTTTTCAATGTATTTGTGCTCATTAAATAACCTCCCCAAACGATTGTATATGTTAAACCGTCAATTAAATTATCAAGTAAAATTAAGAATTTGTAAATATGTCATAATTCAATTAATTTGCTAAAACCTGCTTTTACAATATTTTAAGCTCTATTTAGTTCTCTATATCTGCCGGGAGTAACACCTTCCAAATAACTAAATGTCCTTATAAAGCTTGAAGGATCAGTATACCCGCTTAACTCTACAATTTCCTTAACTGTTTTATCTGTTTCTACCAAGAGTTTTTTTGCATAATCGATTCTTAATCTTTTAATATAATCTGCAAATCTATAACCGGTATTTTGATAGAAAAACTTACTTAAATATTTTTCTGTAAGGCCAAATTCTTCTGCAATCAATTCAAGGCTTATTAGCGGATTTTTAAAGTTTTCATTTATGTATTTAACCAATTCAACTTTTAGTTTTTTATTTTTATTACTCTTATATTCATTAAAATAACCACATATCTTACCAATGCTAGACGTAAGGCCATTTTCTAATTCTTCAATGGTTTCATATTCCGAAATATTCTCTATTTCTTCTTTATATCCTGAAATATTATACTCATTAATTATTCTTATAACAGTATTAATAATATCATAACCTATAGATTTACCTATACCTATAGGAACATTACGGCTTTTTATGTTTTTAAATATACTATTCATACATTCTATTGCAGCTTTTGCATCACCCTGCTTTATAAAATTTGAGAAATTCATCATTTCTTCCATTGGATACCAGAAAACATTATTAGATTCTTTAACACAATCAACATAGAAGATTACATTTCCATAACCGGTAATTAACTTGTAATCCAAAGCATACTGTGCTTCTTCAAATGAAACCGATACATATTCCAATGAATTAGTAATACTTCCTATTCCAATATTAGTTTTTATTTTTAATTGCATTTTTAGAGTATGCTGAATTTTTTCAGATATATACTTAACTTTGTCTTTTTCAAGCTCATCTCTATTTCCATTCAGGATAATAACTCTATCCCCTCTTAATAATTCAATTATATAATAATTCACTTTAGGATTATATTCAGAAAGCATCATTTTAATAATATTTGAAACTCTACCTGATACAATTTCACTTCTTGAATAATTGAAAAAGGATATAATCATAACTTGAAAATAATTATAATCAAAACTAATTCCACATGAATTCATAAGACTTTCGGCTAGAGCAGAATTTACCATTTCTCCCTTAATGAGCATCAATAGTACTTGTTCTTTCATAAATGGTAATTGCTCATTAAGTTTTGCCAGAAGTTTTTTATTTTTGTCTATAGTGTCTTTTATTAAATTATCAATATATTCCATTTCATTAATTCGTTTTTGATTTATTCTTCTATCTGCTACATCAAAAAAGTTATCTATAATTTTCTTTATAGGTTTATAGTTCCTAGACGCCATAATTGAAGCTATAAATATACCAAATAAAATAATAAATACAAATATAAGGTAAATATGTAGGTTTGTCTTCCACCTTTCTCCTATATTTTTGTTAGAATATACTATAACATAATCTAGTTCCGCCAACTCCGATTTAACATTAATAACAAAATTATTTTTATCATTATATACGCTGTCATTTCCTCTCCATATCATATCTAATACACCACTATCAATTAAACCCTCAGATCCGTTAAGATAAACAATATCTTTATTCTTATTAAAGATATAAAAACAAAAATCATTCTCATTTTTCAAACCTAATACTTTATTAATTCTATCTTGTCTAAGAACAAAAGTCATTGTACCATATGGATTATTTTGGCCAATAGGTAATGAATATACAATAACAATCAAAGGCGTTTTAATTTGGTTATCATCTGAAGACTGGTTTATCCTTTTTATTAAAATACCTTTTGTATTGCTCATAAGCTCCATAAAATAAGCCTTCTCACTCTCTGAAAACGAGAAGTCCGAGCCAAACATTGTATAAATTGACATAACACCCCTAGAACAGTAAACCCTATTATCATCTTTAAAGTATAAATATATTTCATTTATAATACTGCTTTCCGCAATATACCTACTTAAAGTATTTGAAGCATTTTTAGACTGGTAGTCATTTTGTTTTATTACAGACATACTCATTAGTGCATCGAAAGCTATTCTTAATGCAATACTATTTATTATTTTATACTCGCTTTCAAATGTATTTATTAAATGGTTAGCATTAATTTTCCTGTAATTTGTAATTTCTTCCCAGTAGCTTTTGTTTAAATTATTATATAAAAGACCACCAAGTATTATAATAGGAATTGCCAAGATACTTATATAAGAAAACAAATATTTATAAAAAAGAGGTGATTTTGTATTTTTAAACATAATACCACCTTTTGAAAAATGTTACAATAAGAATCGCTTATTAAACTGCTACATATTATTTTATCATTATTTAAAATATTCTTCAATAAATTTAGAAGATTTCCATACATTAACAACTTTGTATTACAGCATATGGAAAAATATTTTTTATTCTCCATATGCTGTAATACTTAAGGTTTACCTGTTATATCTATCAAATGCCGCCTGTTGTATTTCAATGAATTTATTAAGTTTCAGTTGGTTATATAGTACATTCACGTAGTTATCCCAATTATCAAACGATTCTTCCCCAACTACAAATTTAGCCTGCATTTCACTTACATATTTGTGAATGTCTGTTCCTAATATACTTAATTGATCAGCTTCTTCCTTGGTATATCTAATATTTAAAGGGAAAAGCCTGCTTTCATCTTGGTATGGATATGAATATAATCTATTTCCATCTGCAACCCATTTCATGTAATCACCGGCAGGAGCTGCCATAAGTACTCTTACACCAATACCACCACCATATGCTTTTCTCTTTAAAAATGTTAACCATTCCGAAAGATCACCTTCAGGTTTAAATAAATATTTATATGCGGTTTTTGACGCATCAACATAATCCCAATCAACACCTTGCTGACCTACCCAAAATGAAACTCCGGAAAACCCTTCAACCGCATTATCAGGATCTCTATGAAAGATGTCGGCCCATTTTACAGATTCAACAGGATATTTATTATTTCTTGTTATTGCAAAATGACCTGTAGTATAACGGTCAATAGCTGTAGCAATTTTTTTATTATTAAATGCCGATGTTAATGGCGGCAATACCTGGTATTGTGTCCAGTCTGCCTGACCTGGATGAGCTAGTACACCACAAAGATTTGTTTTTGTTTTTGCAATATATTCCTCGCCTGTCTGAGAGATAAATGTATTATCAAGTAGCTTTTCCTTGTAAAGCTTTCTCAAAAACATTAAATACTGTTTGTATCCTTCTGAAGCTCTTGTAAAGACTACCTTGCCATCTTTTATTGATAGTACTCTGCCATCACCCCTGCCATATGTTTCACCAAATGCTGGCATTAACCACCCATTCATTCTTTCAAATCCATTGTCTGTCATCGGAATAGCATTTGCATCATATTTACTGAATGCAACAAGCACATTATAAAAATCCTCAACAGTTTCAGGAACTTTCAGGTTTAAATTATCAAGCCATTTTTTATTAATATGCATCTTCCAGTCCCCTTGTGTCATGGTATATGTAACCATTCCTAAAGCGTAAATATTTCCATCTATTGCTGTAACAGCCTTTTTAAGCAAAGGATATTTTTCGAATGCCTTTTTAATGTTTGGTCCGTAATCGTCTATATATTCATTAATTTTAAGAAATACCCCTTGAGGACCATAAGTATCTTCATCAGATTTAGAAATACCGTCTAGGAAAATATCAGGCAAATCTCCTGTTGCAAGTGCCAGGTTTTTCTTTTCTGCCCATCCCTCAGATGCAGTTTCAAATTCAAAATGGATATTAGTAATTTTCTCAAGATTTTTAAATACTGTGTATTCCTCCCATGGACCTTGATATGCATTGCTTGGTGCCATAACTTTAAGTGTAATCGGCTTTGATGATACAAGAGCTTCCTCACGTTTGATTTCCTCTGTAGGCTTAGCATTCGATTCCCCAGGCAAACTCTCGCCTGATTTTTTACAGCCTACAGCAAAAACTATCAATAGACTTAATACTGTGATAATACTAATCACTTTTCGCATTTTAACTCCTCCTTTAAAATAAAAATATATTTGTAAAATCCAGTAGCTTACTACTGAATTAATTACCAAATATTTTAGGTTATCATAACGACGTAATTTCTTCTTGCGCTTCATCCTTTCAAAGCTCCAATCATAATACCCTTGACAAAGTATTTTTGCAAAAACGGATATATAATGATAACGGGAAGTGCAGCTACAATAATCACTGCATACTTTATTAATGCACTAATTTCAATTTGTTTGGTAATTGCTTCAATTTGTCCCATATCCAACATTTGATTATTAATCTCATTAAGAATAAGAATTTTCCTCAAAATCAGTTGTAATGGAAACAAACTTTCTTTAGAAATATATATAAGTGCATTAAACCAGCTATTCCATTGACCTACACCATAATACAATGCCATTACTGCAATTATAGGTTTTGATAACGGTAAAATAATTGTTGTAAATAAGCCCGTATAAGAACATCCATCTATAGTTGCTGCTTCCTTAATACTACTTGGTATACTATTTTGATAGTAAGTTCTTACAATAACTATGTACCAAAAACCTAAAGCTCCCGGTATAATCTGTGCAAATGGAGTATTTCTTAGTCCAAGACCTTTTACTATTAAATATGTCGGAATCAAACCGCCGGAGAAATACATAGTCACGGTAAAAAGCAAAACAAATAACTTTTTCCCAATAAAATCCTGATGTGATAATGAATAAGCTGCAGTTAATGTCAAAAATAAACTAATGATAGTACCGGATATTGTATAGAATATAGTATTTCTGTATCCTACCCATAATTGGCTGTAACTGAATACACGTTTATATCCTTCAAAAGTAATCCCCCTTGGAATAATCCATACTTTCCCCCTGGATACTAAGAACGGGTCACTTATTGATGCAATAACGATATAAATAAGTGGATATAATACAATAATAAAAAAGAGAGTTACTAGACTTATGCTTACTATATCAAAAATGATATCATCTTTACTTTTATAAACCAATTATTTCTCCTCCTGTCTGACCAATCAACTTGAGTTGCCCGGTTTTATTAAAGCAGAAAATGAAATTTGTATTATAAGAGTAATTTAATTTTGAAAATATGTAAATATGTTATAAGTTAAGTGATTTGCCAAAACCCGAAAAACCGATATGTCAGAGTCATGATTTCGTCATTCCTGGCAAAGAATGCATTGAGTATACTTTAACTTTAATGGTTTAATTGCAGCAGGATACTATTTTTTTATAGGTTTTTTAGCTTGTCAACTTTAAAGAGCTAATCAGCCGTTTCTACGTCCATGTTTAATGATCATCAATTACTTCATGCAGTCTCGCATAGGTTGTTACAATTGCGTTCCTCTTCAAATCGTTATATATTTCCAGGGCTTTTCCCCCTGTAAAATCCCTGTTTTCAGGGTTATCGTCTTCAATTATAATAAGGTTTGAAGCATATCTTGCAGCTTCAAGGTTTCTTATATTCAAAACTCCGAAAGGCATGTTGCAAAGTATTGTAAACTCTGCTTCCTTTATATGTTTTATATTCTCATTAAAAGAATCGTCACATATTTCACTGAAAGGGTTATTAACTACCCGTTTTATTCCAAATACTTCAGCACAGTTAAGGTCGCTGTCTCCATGAGTGAGGACTCCCGTGGATATATCAAATCCCCTTTCAAAGAGCTGTCTTATAACTCCCGAGGCAGAACCCCCTCCACCAATAACATGCACACGTCTCTTTTCTTTCCTGTGCTCAAATCCGGGAATATAAAAATCAAGAAATCCTGTAATTCTGTTCCTGTAAACAAGGGCATTTACTCCATATGCCTTTGAAAGGTTCTCGGATGTTAAAACTTCTTCTGTTGTACCATCGGCAATTATTTCTCCGTCCTTCATGAGCATAAGCTTGGAACAATACCTGGACGCAATTTTTAAGTCATGCACAGCAGCAATAACTGTTTTTCCCATACTGCAAAGCTCCCGGCAGTAGGCAAATATTTGCTCTTCATATGCAATATCCAGGTTTGAAGTAGGTTCGTCAAGCAAAATTATATCGGTCTCCTGGGTAAGAATCTTGGCAAACAGTATCCTTTGTCTTTCCCCGCCTGAAACCTTTGTTATTGGTCTTTTTTCAAATTTCAAGGTATGGGTATAGTCCATATATTTCCTTGCAATGTTGTAATCCTCAATACTCTCTCCTCTTGCAAATCCCAGGTAAGGATACCTCCCTGTAAGGACAACATCTATCGAAGGAAAAGGAAATGTTATGTTCGTATTTTGGTTCATCAGGGCTACTTCCCTGGCAATCTTTTTCTCATTAAGCTTTGCTAAATCCATGTTTTTGATTTTAATTCGTCCATCAGATGTATTAATACCGTTTATACATTTAAGAAGAGTAGTCTTACCCGCACCGTTGGGACCTATAAGTCCCACAAATTCACCTTTCTTAATTTTAAAACTTACATCCTTTAGTATTTGAAGCTCATCTATAAAATAATTCAGTCCGACTATCTCAAGTATATAATTATTACCATAAATTACATTTTCTATCATTACAAAGCAACACCCTCTTTCCTCGCCTTATTCAATAGGAACAGAAAATAAGGCGCTCCAAGAAGAGAAGTTACTATACCTACACTTATCTCGCCCGGAGCCATAACCGTCCTGCCTATAAGGTCACATGCAAGGAGGAATATGGCTCCTCCCAACGCACTCGTCGGAATAAGCACCCTGTGGTCAGGCCCTATTAGAAGCCTTATTATGTGGGGCACCATGAGCCCTACAAAACTTATTGTACCACTGACACTTACTGCAACAGCAGTTAATATGGAAGAAAAAAACAGGATATATCTCCGTGTTTTCGAAGGATTCAGCCCAACAGATTGGGCCTCTTCCTCGCCTAAAAGCAGAATGTTCAAATCCCTGGAAAAAAGGAATAAAATAGATATACATAATAATATAGGAACAAAAGAGATTTTTACGTCTTCCCACCTTCGGCCATTCAAGCTTCCCATTGTCCAGAACAAAAACTGCTTTACCTGGTCGCTTCTTATAAAAGACAGGATTGCTGTAGTAACAGCACTAAAAAACATGCTTATGGCAATACCCGAAAGAATCATGTTCATTACAGGTATTTTCCCACCCCGGGAAGAAAGCAAAAATACCATAAAAGAGGCTATCAGGGCACCAGCAGAAGCAAAAAGAGGCATGAAGTAAATTCCTTTTGAAGGCAGGCCAAGATAAATTGCTGTAACAGCACCAAGGCTTGCGCCGCTCGACACACCTAATATACCTGGATCTGCCATCGGATTTCTAAACATGCCCTGCATAACTGCACCTGATGTCCCCAATGCTGCACCAACCAGTATTGTAGTTACAACCCGTGGAAATCTGACGTAAAATATGATTGATTCCCAACCTTCTTTGAAGTCTATATTCTTTAATAACCCCCAGTTTTTTAGAATTATTTTCACTGTATCCAAAAAGGGTACGCTGACCGCGCCTATTGCAGTAGAAATTACTACTGCTACAACAAGCACAGCCAGCATAATTGGTATAACTGAACTTATTTTAAGATATATATTTAATTTTAATGCTTCTTCCTTCTTTTTTATAGCCTTGTTCTTTCTATTCATCTCATTATTTCTTCCTTTTAATATTAATCCTTTCCGAACAACCCAGGGTATGCTGCCCTTGCTACATCCTCAACACCCAGGACAATGTACTGGGATGTAGTAGTCATATGCGCTTCAGGAAGATTAAATACCCTGTTATTTTTTATTGCGTTTACACTGGCAAGGCTTTTATCGTTTTTAAAATCTTCCGTAAATTTTTCTGCATCAAACCCTTCGTATGACCATGATGGAAGGAATAATATATCCGGGTTTAGCTCCACAATTTTTTCCTTGGAAATCTCCTGCCACATTTCCATACCCTGTTCTGATGCGAGATTAATAACACCAGCATGTTTAGTTATGTCATCAAAAGTGGTCCCTTTACCATAGGTATAAAGGAAAGAATCACAGCTCAATGCTTTCAGTTTTTCATCGGCTTTCAGGCTTTTCACCTTGTCTTCTATAGCTTTAAGTTTCGCGTCCATCCATGAAATAACATCCTTACCTTTTTCCTTCTCACCCACTAGTTCTGCGACTTTCAGCACAGCTTCTTTAACCTCGTCTATATTGTTGGGCGTTGCCAGTGCGTACACTGTAATATTGGCGTCCCTCAACTGCTTTACGGCATTTTCATCAGTCCAGTCTGCAACTATTATTAAATCAGGCTGTAAAGATATTAATGTTTCCAGTTCCAATTTAACCTTTACAGGAATTTCCTCTGCCTCTTTTACTACATTTGAAATTCCTGGGTCCACTGAAAGATGTGAAAGTGCTGTAATTCTTTTCTTATCAACCAAAGATAAAAGCATCTCATCGGTAGTAAGGGTAAGAGAAACAATTTTTTCAGGTTTCTTTTTTATTTCTATTTCTACGCCCTTGGCATCTTTAACTTTAAGCGGAAATCCTGCATCATCTTTTTCTTCGGCTTCTTTTTCAGTACCTGAAGCATCACCGGTTTGTACAGTAGAACTTGTATCTGTAGTTTTATCTTTCCATTTTACAGTACAGGCAGTAAATACTGTAAAAAGTACAAATACCATTAATAATATTCCAATAATTTTTAATAGTTTGTTGTTATTTTTAGTTAACGTTTTCATTAATCCATATCTCCTTTCATTTTTTATCTGCTTATCTGTTATTTTTAAAATTCTATACCCTTTCTTGCATAAATGCCGTTATTCACAGGGTGTTTAACCGGAACCATTTCGGAAACATAGTCGGCCAACTCTATAAATTCTACCGGGGCATTCCTTCCGGTAAGCACAAGTTCAAGGCTGTCAGGTTTGTTCCTAATAAAATTTATAACTTTTTCTTTTTCCAAAAGCTTGGTATTGACTGCTGCTATAACTTCATCCAGTATTATAACATCCCATTCTCCGCTAAATGCAGCATTTTCTGTAATTTCAAATATTTCATGTTGGATCTTGCAGGCTGTTTCCAACTCTTCAGCACTCATTTCCCAGGTAAACTTTTTTAAAGGGGTACCCCTGTATAATGTAAATTCCGGCTCAAGCTTTTTTAAAGTAAACATCTCGCCGGTTTCAATACCTTTCAGAAACTGGGCCATAAACACCTTTAAGCCTCTCCCGCAAGCCCTTATGCCAAGTCCTATAGCTGCAGTAGTTTTCCCTTTTCCGTCACCGGTATATATATGGATCAATCCGCGCATTATACTCATCCTTTTTCTTATTTATTTTTATTCTTACGCTTATCACGCTTTTCATGCTAATTAAGCATTAAAAAACCTCCTAACCCTTACCTGGTCAAGAGGAATTAAAAAACAGCAATATCTTCGTTTCAAACATAGTTTCACACCCCCTATCGACCGTAGAGCTTCTTTGTGAAACAATACAGGCAGGTCTTCTGGCTTAAGCATCATCGTCCTTTTAACCTTCCCATCCCATAAACCCAGGACAGTGGTTCACTAAAAGGACTCCTCTTTTACAGCGGCGGGACCGCGCGGGATTTTCACCCGCTTCCCTTTTCATTAATCCTACTTAAAGGATTAAACCTGTATTGGTATATGAGTCCTACAAGTATTCAATTGTCAAATATAAGTTTATATCAAATATGAGAAATATGCAATGTGTTTTTTTATGTTTTTTTGTATAAAATCTACTTACAGGCCCAATATTTTTTCAACCTGCTTTTTCATTTCTTCCCTGGCACAAACCGTATAGTGCCTTATTTCTTTTTTGTCCAGATCCTTCAACCCATAGGGTATTGGAATGCCACATTCTTCTGAAAGTATTTCTAACAGCTGGAATTCATCCTTGTCCCTGATTTTTTCTTCTCCTAATACTGCCTTTGATACACTTTCACTAAATTTAAAAGGACTAGCGGTAGATGCAATTACGGTTTTTGTGCTCTTGTCGCCAATTTCAACCACATATTTCTGGTATACATCCATTCCAACTGCAGTGTGAGTATCAATAAGGTATCCGTAATCCTTATACACTTTTTTTATGGCATTTAAAGTTTCTTCCTCACTGCTGTAGGAAGCCCAAAATATACCTGATACTTTCTTCTTTGTCTCGTAATCTACCTTATAAATTCCATCTTCTTTTAATTCTTTCATCCAATTGCAAATACGCTTTGAATCATGTCCGGTTATTTCATAAAGAAGCCTCTCTAAGTTACTGGAAATTAAAATATCCATGGAAGGGGATATGGTTTTCTTAAACATTCTCTTTCTATTATATACCCCCGTGTTCATAAATTCTGTTAATACATTGTTTTCATTGGATGCACATATGAGTTTATTTACAGGTAGACCCATTTCCTCCGCATAAAAAGCAGCAAGTATGTTACCGAAATTTCCTGTCGGCACAACAATGTTTATTTTATCTTCAGGAGTTATCTCACCTTTTTTTACCATATCACCATATGCAGAAAAGTAATAGACAATCTGGGGTACCAATCGTCCCCAGTTTATTGAGTTTGCAGAAGAAAACCCATATCCTTTTTCTTCCATAATTTTATTTAGCTCTTGATCAACAAATATTGCCTTGACACCACTCTGGGTATCGTCAAAATTCCCTTTTACACCAAGAGTATATACATTACTTCCTTCCTGGGTAATCATTTGCATTTTTTGAATTTCACTGACACCACCAAATGGATAGAACACAATTATCCTTGTTCCCTCTACATCTTTAAAACCCTCCAGTGCTGCTTTCCCCGTATCTCCTGAAGTTGCCACAAGAATTACTATTTCTTTGCTTTCTCCCGTCTTTTGCACTGCTTTTACCAGCAAATGAGGTAAAAACTGGAGTGCAATATCTTTAAAGGCACATGTGGGTCCATGCCACAACTCCAGGATATACGTGCTGCTATTTATCTTATGGACAGGTACCACTTCAGGGCTCCCAAACTTTGCTTCGCTATATGCATTCTTTACGCACTCATGTATTTCTGTTTCCGTATAATCAGTTAAATAGGACATTAATATGGGAATCGCTCTTTCCTGGTAATTTGCCTTTATTAATTGTTCTAACATGTACGGTGTTATTTTAACAATATTTTCCGGTACAAACAACCCACCATCAGGAGCAATACCCTTTTTAACAGCTTCAGCCGACGGTACTCTACCGGTTCTTCCTCTTGTACTTTCATATAACATATATAAATCCTCCATAATCTTTTGGTTTCGTATTTGAGTTATATTTTATTGGTATTTTACTATTCTCTATTACCTCAAGTCAATACAACCTATACTACATACTACGGTATTACCTGTTTACTATCTCCTCCATTGATTATTATATCTTCCATTAAACCACGGAAAAGGTATTGGCATAGGCTTTTTGTATTTGTATCCTGATGTTTTTTCAAAGTCATTAAACAATGATATTGCAGTTTTTTTACCAGATTCATATAAATATTTTTTATCTTCCTGGTCAATATTAAAATCAAGAGAGTAAACCTTGTTTGTGTTTATTTTTCCCACATACTTTAAGTCAGAAGTAGAATCTTTTGGCACACCTATATCATGCACTGCAGATATAAGTGCTTTTAATATCCCCAAGGGAGTGTTAATATGGAAAATTCCCTTTTTCTCTCCTCCATCCAGTGTAAAACCAACTGTCGGATATTTAGGGGAATTTTCAATCAACCAGGACGGGAACTTATCTAACACCCCGCCATCTATAATATAATGGATTTTAGTTTTATCCCCCTGTTTTTTCTTAATTTCTACAGGCTTAAAGGCAAAAGGCACACATGTACTCATTCTAACAGCCTTTGCCACTTCAAATTTATCCGGGTCAATACCATAATAGGATATATCATCAGGTAGAACAATAACCCTTGCCCTATTACAGTCAACAGCCGTCATTCTTATTTTATATCCCTCGGGATTTTTAGAATCTATAACTCCTCCCCTCAGATCACCGAAAACCTTTACCCCTTTTTTGGCCAATACCTTTGCTACCCATTCTTCAAGATATTCACCATCAAACAGGCATCCTTTCTGGCAATATGTCACTATATTTTTTAAAAAACCGGCTCTGTAATCATCTAATTCCATATTTGAACTATCATCTTTAGTCAAAAAAGACCTAAAAACACTTTCATCGTACTGCTTTAGTTTATTTGTAATATCCATAATTCTTTGTACAGCCGGTACTTTTTCAGGTATTTTATTCAAATTTAGTTCCGAAAAATCGAATTCATCGAGTATTTTTATTAATTCTTCAGCCTTATATCCGGCTGCTACATAAGCACCGGCAACAGATCCTGCCGATACGCCTGCAATATTCCCCCATCTATAACCTCTCTTTTGGGCAACTTCAAAAACCCCGGCATAAGCAATTCCCTTAATTCCTCCTCTCCCAAGGATTAGGTTTAATATTCTTTTTTTCTCCATAAATGCCCTGTTACTACTAAACCACAATATTGTCATCCCCTTTAATTTCCCGATATGAGTGTATTTACTCCCAATACATTCTATTAAAAATGCACCCTTCCTGTGCATAAAGGGTGCATTTACATATTTGCATTTAATTTCATTACTATATATTTCTATTCATTTTCAGTATTTCCTATAATACTGTCCAGCCTACTTTTTGAATACCTGGCATATTCGCTGTCGGGAAATTTTTCTATTGTTTTTAGAAACATTGCCTTTGCATTTTCTTTATCGTTCAATTCAAGATAGCATTTTCCCATGTAATAAAGCACTATATCCATTTTGCCATAATTTTCATAATATTCGGAAATTTTTGAATACTTATTTAAGGATTCCCTGTATTTTTTCGCCTGGAATAAATTATAGGCTTGGCTATATACTATATCTGAAGCCCTCGGCATTACATCGTTAAACAACTTGTCATATTTTTCTTTTTCAGCATCTTTAAATTCTATATTTTTTATTAATATTAACATGTCTGCAGCCTCTTCATATTTTCTTGCTTTAGCCAAATCCTCAACTTCATAAAGTTTTATAGCTGCTTTATAATAATCCCTTTCGGTTTTTGTTGCTTCTAAGTCTTTTTTTAAATTTTCATACTCATTACTAAGTTGTCTGTATTTTTCTTCATATTCATTATTTTCAATTACCGCAGGTCCCTTATCGGTATCTCCATTATTTACATCACTACCATTATTATATTTGAAAATACTTGGAATACCTATTAAAAAAGCTATAATAATTCCAATAATAATACCTGTTAAATATTTAATAACATCCTGCTTCCTATCGCTTTTTCCCTCACCTGTCGTCGAAAATCCCCTTATGCTTACCTTATCCGATTTAATTTCTCTTGTTTTTGCAACTTTTTTCCTTACCCCGCTCTTTTTAGCCGTCCCTTTTGTCTGGGAAATATCCGGAGTTTCTTCATTTCTCATAATTCTTAAATAATTAAATGCCCTAATACCGTTATTTTCAGCTTTTGTTACCTTTTCAAACATCTCTTCCGCTTTTTCATATTCTTTTAAGTAATAATAACACAGTCCAAGGAGGTTAATGGCTTCATAGAATTCAGGGTTTAAGGATATTGCTTTTTTTAGTTCGATTATAGCGATATCTTCACTATTCATTTTTAGTTTTTCCAGTGCATTATTATAAAGCAATATGGAATTTTTTATGTCTTCGGGTATATCGGAATTAATTTTAGTAATGTTTTCAAGACTGATAGGCAAAAAATTTTTAAGCTCATTTTTAAGGTCAACCATAGAAAATCACCCCCACCATATAATTAACGCCGGTACTTTATGAAAATGCTGAGCTTCGAAGGTTTTCAAAGTACCGTCTAATTTCTCCTATATAATACAAAGAACCAAATGCACATATTATGTCATCACCAGAATAAATTTGAAGAGCTGTCTTTATACCACTTTCTATTGTATCACTAATTAATACATTTTTACAATATGCTCTTATATTTTCAGCCAATTCAGCAGCAGGAAGCGCCCGCTCACTTAAAGGGGTTACAGTAATAAATTTATCAGCTAATGGTGCTATGATTTCCAACATTGCTTTATATTCCTTATCTCTCAACACGCCCATTATGAATATTTTTTTCTTATCCGGAAAATATGTGGTGAGGTATTCTGCCAAAACTCTTACTCCTTCTATATTGTGAGCACCATCTATAAAAAAAAGGGGGTTTTTGCTTACAACTTCCATCCTGCCCGGCCAGCTTGCTCTTTCTAATCCCTTTCTAATGGTTTCTTCGGTAATTTTATATCCTTTATTAGCTAGAACTTTACAGGCTTCTACGGCAACTGCAGCATTTTTTAACTGGTGTCCGCCCAAAAGTTTAATTTTTAAATTTTTATATGGACCAAAATCAAAAGTCTGGCCCTCAATATCATGACCCAGAGCTTTAATCTTCCCGAAATCCGCTCTATGAAGCCTTGAATTTCTTTCATTACATACATTTTCAATAACCTTCTCAACCTCCTCATCCTGGGAGTATAATACTACATCTCCGCCTTCCTTAATAATGCCGGCTTTTTCAAAAGCAATTTGGGCCAGTGTATTACCAAGTATATCCATATGGTCATAGCTTATTGAGGTAATAACCGATACAAGAGGAGTATTAATTACGTTTGTAGAGTCAAACCTGCCTCCAAGTCCCACTTCCAATACTACAATATCACACTCCATTTCACAATAATATTGGAAGCCAATGGCTGTTACTATTTCGAATTCTGTGGGGTGTGTCAACCCACTTCTCAACATTTCATCCACCTTTCCCTTTACTATTTCAGTTATTCTGGCAAGATCATGTTCCGATATTTCTTTCCTGTTAACCTGTATCCTTTCGGTAAAACGTTCAATATAAGGAGATATATAAATACCTGTTTTATAACCGGATTCTATCAGTATGCTGCCTATAAAGGCAACAGTTGAGCCTTTCCCATTTGTGCCCGCTACATGGACATACTTTAATTTTTCATGGGGGTTGCCAAGCATTCCCAATAAAGTCTTTATATTTTCAAGGCCGAGTTTGCATCCGAACTTCCTTGTACCATGTATATATTCCAATGCTTCTTTATAAGTCATAACAACACTCCATCTCCAAAATATTAGAAATTTAATTATTTGGCTTTAGAATTTATTCTGCCCCACAACATTTTTTATACTTTTTCCCGCTTCCACAAGGACATGGGTCATTACGCCCAACTTTAAATGTCTTCACTACAGGTTTTCGCGGCTCATCGCTATGGGTTGCACTAACAGGTTCCGCCACTTTTTGCCGCTGAGGCGCATGGGCAGGGTCGATACGGGATTTGAGGACAATTTTTACGGAATCCTCCTGTATAGCCCTTATCATATCTTCAAACATTTCATGTCCTTCAAACTTGTACTCAATTACAGGGTCTCTTTGTCCATATGCCCTAAGCCCAATCCCATACCTCAACTGGTCCATTGCGTCTATATGGTCGGTCCATTTTTCGTCAACAACTCTCAGCAGTATAACTCTTTCAATTTCCCTCATAAACTCGGAACCCAGTTCTTTTTCACGGTTTTCATACTCTTTCAAAGCTATGGATATAGCCTTCTCTTTTAAGTCTTCCTTGGTAATATAATCCCATTCATCTTTTTCTATTTTCAGGGCACCCTGGGGAAGCAAGATATTTTCCAAATATAAGGTCAAACCTTCCAAATCCCAGTGGTCAGGATGGGAGCTCTCACTGCAGTAAGCATCAACCATGCGGTTCACAATATTTTCTATCATCTTTATATAATAATCTTTTAGGTTTTCCCCATCCAATACTTTTCTTCTTTGAGCATATATCAATTCTCTCTGCTGGTTCATGACATCGTCATACTGGAGTACATGCCTTCTTATATCAAAGTTCTTTCCTTCTACTCTTCTTTGAGCATTTTCAATAGCATTGGAAAGCATTTTATGTTCTATAGGCTGGTCATCTTCCAAACCTAACGCATCTACAATACCTGAAAGTCTGTCGGATCCGAAAAGCCTCATCAAGTCATCTTCAAGGGAGATATAAAACCTGGAAGAACCGGGGTCTCCCTGCCTTCCTGCACGACCCCTCAACTGGTTATCTATACGCCTTGCTTCATGTCTTTCAGTGCCAATTATATGAAGACCGCCTGCCTTGATAACTTCTTCCTTTTCTTTATCTGTAGTTTCTTTAAATTTCTCATACAGTTCTCTGAAAGTTTTTCTTGCTTCCAGCACAATTTCATCATCAGTTTCATTAAACCCTACCGCTTCATTAATAAGATCCGGAGGATAGCCAAGCTTCCTCATTTCCTGTTTGGCAAGAAATTCGGGGTTTCCTCCCAGCATAATGTCGGTACCGCGTCCTGCCATATTGGTAGCTATTGTAACAGCACCGAGCTTTCCTGCCTGTGCTACTATTTCAGCTTCTCTTTCATGATGTTTTGCATTTAAAACATTATGGGATATTCCCCGCTTTCTTAACATTTCACTTAACAGCTCCGACTTCTCAATAGATATTGTACCAATAAGAACAGGCTGCCCCCTCTTATGGCATTCCACTATCTCATCTATAACAGCGTTAAATTTGCCTCTTTCATTTTTGTAGACAACATCAGGATGATCTACTCTTATCATGGGTTCATTTGTAGGTATTTCTATAACATCAAGCTTGTAAATGGCACGGAACTCCTCTTCTTCTGTTAGAGCAGTACCTGTCATTCCTGCAAGTTTTTTATACATTCTAAAATAATTCTGGAAAGTGATAGTTGCCAGAGTTTTACTCTCTCTTTCAACCTTTACCCCTTCCTTTGCTTCAATTGCCTGGTGCAATCCTTCGCTGTAACGCCTTCCGTACATGAGACGGCCTGTAAATTCATCTACAATGATAACTTCCCCGTCTTTCACAATATAGTCCCTATCCCTCTTCATAAGGCCATGAGCCTTAAGGGCCTGGTTGATATGGTGGGATATTGTCATATTATCCGGATCGGAAAGGTTCTCTATTCCAAAATAGCTTTCTGCTTTTTTAATACCTTTACTAGTTAAGGTAACCGTATGGGCTTTTTCATCAACAATATAGTCTGCATCAATATCGTCCATATACTCTTTGCTATCCGTCTCAACGAATACAACCGGTCTTAGCCTTAACACAAATGAATTGGCTTTTTTATATAAATCCGTGGATTTATCTGCTGCGCCTGATATTATAAGAGGTGTACGGGCTTCATCAATCAATATGCTGTCCACCTCGTCAACAATTGCATAATGCAACTCTCTTTGCACCATGTCTTCTTTATAAATAACCATATTATCCCTTAGATAATCGAATCCAAATTCGTTGTTTGTACCATAAGTTACGTCGCTGTTATATGCTTTCTTCCTTTGACTGCTGTCAAGGCCGTGAATTATTAGTCCTACACTAAGTCCCAGGAAGTTGTAGATTTTTCCCATCCATTCACTATCTCTTTTGGCAAGATAGTCGTTTACAGTAACAACATGGACTCCCTTCCCTTCAAGGGCATTTAGATATACAGGGAGTGTAGCTACAAGTGTTTTACCTTCTCCGGTTTTCATTTCTGCAATACGGCCCTGGTGCAATACTATGCCGCCTATTAACTGTACCCTGAAATGCCTCATGCCGAGGACTCTCGTGGATGCCTCCCTTACTACTGCAAAAGCTTCAGGTAATAAATCGTCCAAAGTTGCTCCGTTTTTCAATCTTTCTTTAAATTCGGCAGTTTTTCTTCTAAGGCTCTCATCGCTTAATTTTTGCATCTCAGGTTCTAATGCCTCTATCCTGTCAACTAAAGGTATTATCCTTTTAATTTCCCTTTCGCTATAGCTTCCTATTATTTTTTCAATAAGTTTAAACATTCAATCAACCTCCATTTAGTACTTACTTTACAGTTGTCCGCTTCAACACTAAATCAAGCACGCTTCTGCCAAAAAATATTTCGAATATAAAAATGCATATTCCTAACGCAATAATTAAATCTCCAATACTTACTACCCGCATAAAGTAGCCAAATATGCCAGGTGGTTCTATTATATCTGCCAAAAAAGCCAGTTTTGCACCCTCATCTATAAACATATGCTTAAAATCCAGCCCTTCCTTTACCATATTTATCGCTTGCTGCAGGTCGTTTTTTAAAAGCACTTCATAACTTACCGGCATCCTGCCTTTATTTAACAATATTACCAAAGCGTTCAGTCCAGTGCCCAAGGCGATAACATTAATACCGAGGTACTTCCTATTAAACCAAAATCCGGCAAACAGCAAGCAGTAAATAACAGCATTAATCAACAGGGCATTATTAATAATTTTGTAAGAATATCTCTGTGTTGCTATTTGAGCGGCATACTGAATTAATAATCCAAAAATAATTAGCAATCCTTTTCTAAACTTAAAATTTACAAAATTGGAAAACTTGCCGCCAACTATTAACGCAGCGACTATTCCTAAAACAACTGATATAATATAAAGCAAAAAACCACCCCTTATTGAGTATATTTTACTGTTAATTTCGCTTTGGGCTGCCATCAAGCCTGGCAAGTATCATATTATATCCATCTGCCCCATAATTCAGACACCTGTTGACTCTGCTTATAGTAGCGGTACTGGCTCCTGTTATTTCACTAATTTCATTATATGTTTTCTTTTCCCTCAAAAGCCTAGCCACCTCTAACCTTTGGGCTAAAGCTTTGATTTCAGCTATTGTACATATGTCTTCAAAAAATTTGTAACACTCTTCCTCATTCCTTAATAACAGAATAGCTTCAAAGAGTCTATCAATAAGGGGGTCTTTCAACTTACCATTCATGCGCTCACCAACTCTCCATAATATATCTAATTAATAATATATCTATAAACTGCAAGTTATTAAATAACACGTATTAAATGCTCAATAACGCCTGTACTTAAGTGTAAGAATTATACTTTCCACTAAAAGTCGTCTAAAGTAAATACAGGAGTCCTGTAAATCCCATACCTAGTTAAAATAATTAAATATCTATATATACAATTTTAATTTAAATATGCATTAAAGTCAAAACAATAATATGATATGATATAATTAATAGCGAGTATAAATATATAAACAAATTATAAGAACAAGGACGGTTTATTTGTATGGATATTGAGATATTTCCCGTAAGGACAAAAGTTGATTTGAATAAATTTATAAAACTTCCCTGGAAAATATACAAAGGAAATAAATACTGGGTTCCGCCCCTTATCGGTGATTTAAAGAAAACACTAATGCCTCTTATAAATCCTCTAACCAGGAAAAAAACTTGTGAATTATATCTTGCTTTACTCGATGGTGAGCCTGCAGCAAGGATTTTTACAGGCATTGACGAAATGCTCAATCGAAAAAAAAATGCAAAAATGGGTTACTTTTCTATGTTTGAGTGTATTAATAATATAGAAGTTGCAAAAGTTATTTTTGATAAAGCTTTTTCCTGGTTTAGGGAAAATGGTATTACCTTAATAAGAGGTCCTGTTTCAATTGATGGTGCTGATAGAGATGAATATAAGGGTCTTTTAATAGATTCTTTTGATAAACCACCTGTACTTTTGAATTCCTACAATCCTGAGTATTATATAAGTATTTTTGAAGAGTGCGGTTTTGAAAAGGATTATGATGTATTCGCATATTACCTTGACCGTAATAAATTATTTGAAAAAGATCCTTCAAAAATAATAGAATATGCAAAAAAAAGATATGGTTTCAGAGTAGATACATTGGATTTGAAGAATATTGATAAAGAAATTAATGATATTAAATATATATTAGACCTTGCAATACCTGATGAATGGGAGGATCTTGCCCCTCCATCCATCGATGATATAAGAGAAATAGCAAAAAGTTTGCTTTCTTTTGCGGACCCGGAGTTAATAGCCATTGCAAGGACAAATGACAGTGACAACAGGCCTATCGGCTTTGCAATTGCTCTACCCGACTATAACCAGGTACTTGTCCATCTAAACGGACGCATTAACCCCATTTCTATTGTGAAGTTTGCCTGGTATAAAAGGAAAATTAATGCAGCCCGCATATTTATAATGTTTGTAATTCCTGAATATAGGAAAAAAGGAGTATCCTTTGCCATTTATTATCAAATTTTTCTAAATGGCGTGCAGAAGGGCTATATATGGGGGGAAGGGTCAACTATAGGCGAAAAAAACCATATTATGCGTAATGATATTGAAAGTATGGGGGGCCAAAGGTATAAAACTTACAGGATTTATAAAAAAGAATTATCTTGATATTATAAGAAATACCAGTGTAAAATATTGGGTGCATGTAAAACATGCACCCATAATAGTACTAATATTATTATTCCTCTTCTTTCTCATCTATAATCTCTTCTTCAAGAATAACGTCGTCAATAGCCACTTCATCTTCTAAAAATTCTTCATCTAATATTGCCGCTTCATTAAAACTCATGCTTTCTATATAGCCGCCCTTTTTCACCTTATACTCAATTCCTCTCCAGGTAACATAAGGCCTATTGAAAGAATATAAAAGGAAGAATGTTCCGAAAATATCAAAGAATAAGGCCATAGGAATATCTACAGGTAAAACTTCGTTCATAGTCACTTTTCTATGAAGTAAGCCATGCAAAGTTCTGAATGTCATATACAAAAGTACCAGATAAAGCAGCTTCATATTATGGGTAACTATAGCTATAATAAACAGTGCCCAATACCAAAAAAGCATGGCAACAAAGGCAGGCAAATCAACTGCTATATGGGTTTTTATACCAACAGCTATTCTTTTTGCATAGTTGAAAGATTTTTCCCTTGGAATTCTGTCAACATGGCACTCAATAAACGGTCCGAGAACTAGTTTATAACCCATCTTGTAAAGAGTATTTCCAAGGTGGAGATCTTCAAGGAGGGAGCCACCAAATGCTTCCAAACCTCCAATATCCTGAAGTAATTTTTTTCTCATCCCAAAGGCAGCACCTGTAGCACCTACATCAAAACCAAGCTTAGTAAAAAATGCCCACATAAAATCGGTCTCACTGTTCTGAAGAAACGTAAAAAATCTTGTCCAGAAGCCCCTGCCACCAATGTTAATCTGGCCACAGGTTGTTATCCCCACTTTTTCATCCAATAACGGCCTGACCATTTTTACGGTAAAGTCAGGTTTTACTCTGATATCGCTGTCACCAAAAAGAACTATATCATATTTTGCTAATTTCAACCCATGCACCATATTGGAGCTTTTCCCATTCAATCCTTCTATTACCGGATTAACGATTATTTCAATGTCCCTATTAGGATAACGTTCTTTTAGCTTTTTCACCACTTCAATAGCAGGATCATCGGGTTCCTGAAAGCTAAAAATATGCTGAACCTCTCCCCTGTAGTTTTGATTCATCCAGCTTTCCAAATTCTTTTCAAATTCGAAATCCAGATCTTTAACCGGGTGTATTACAGTTACAGGTACATTTTCATCCCTCTCGTCCGAATCAATAATAGTATTGGTCCAGCGAAGATGAAGGTAAACAAATATTAGTTGAGCCACCCAAAAACAGCAAAACAAAAAACCCAAACCCAAAGCAAAGTACATCATACACATGACTCCCCCAAATAAATTAATTTTTGCAAGCATTGGCCGGTTGTGGTCATTGCTGTAGTATACTTTGCTTTTATTATATAATGTTTTCTCACTATAGACAACATCAGAGATGAAGCACGAATTTAAAAGAAAGAGAAAACAAGAGTTATAGAGAGTAGCAAAAAAATATTTTCGCAAAACCGGGTTGGACACGTACAAGATTAGTATTGTATAGTAGACTTGGGGGAGGTAGGTAATCAAGTCATGAACAATACTAATAGAACATTTTCAGGTAGGACATTTAGTCCTGAAGATATAGAAATGATAAAAT
>JABUEW010000034.1 GCA_013314855.1 Bacillota bacterium
TTCCATTTATAAGCATGCAATATTTTACTGTTGACAAATCAGCTTTAAGCTTTTTTGTTTCCGACAGAAGAGACGTAAAACGGTCGGAGTTGGCATAGTTAGTCAAATATTCATAGAAGGCCAAAAGACCGCGCGATTTAAAATTTGCAAAGTTTAAATCATGTACTAAGCAACTAACAGCTTCGCAATAAATTTCTGCCGCCTCCAAAAACCATCCTTCTTTATGGTATTTGTAGTAAAGCTTATCCAATAAGGCAAGATATCGGCGCATTGTGCGCATCTTTAGCGCAAATGATCTTATGTTTTCTAATAGAGTTTCATTTTCAAGGTCCAGCATTATTTCTTGACGGTACTTGATTGCATCGATATCTTTCAAAGTAATGTAAAAAAAAGGTTTTAAATTATATTCCTGCCTACCAGCAGTGATTTCGTTTATGATTTGGTCAAGATTTAAATCAATAAAAAAGGTAGGTACCTCAACTGTTTCTTCTTTTATGCTGTCTTCAGTTCTTTTAAATAGTATGCTGTGAAAAGTCATTGAAAAAACACCTCCTGGCAATGATATAGACTCACAGCATCAACTCTACCGCTGCAAACGCCTGAGTGGTAAGAGTTATCAGCCCGTCCTTGACATTTGTTAGGGCAACTCATCCCCAAGCATCACACCAAGTAAACCATCGACACATAAAAAAGCTGACAACCCCTACGTTTTTCCGTAGAAGCCATCAGCTGTCATAAGCGGTTCGGATTTTTCCTAAGGGGAGCTTCATCCCTTTGATTTAGTATAACACTTTTTGGTGTAGTCTGCAAGAATATAAAATGTAAAATTATGAATATTCTGTGATAATGTCATGTTGAAATTATTCTGATATAATGTCACTTATGAAAAAGAAGATATTCAGCATGACTCAAAATGAAATGACAAATCTAAAATACAATTTATGTAATTTTATCATTTTTTGTTTTATCCTTTTGCACCTTCCATTTTAAATAAAACTGTTGTATCTATTGTTTACTAATATTTTGCTGTTCTTATGTTTGTTTGTAAATTCAGTACAATAAATTAAAATCTTTACATCAATTGGTTGACATCGTCAACCTTTTGATATAAAATATGGTTGTTGATATCAACTATATTTATAAAGGAAGAATCATAAGATGAATAAAAACATATCAAATGTTTACAATTTACTGCAAGAAATAGCCTGGGTTTTTGGTGACCACGGCTTTAACGGGGGGTGTTGTAAAGACCTTTCGCTAGTCGAATTCATGGCGCTAAAAAGAGTTTACGAAAATAAAGATTTTTCTATCAGAGAAGTAGGTACATCTTTAAATTTTACTAAAAGTGGAGCGACTAGAGTTATTGATCGCCTTGAAAGCAAGGGGTATGTAATACGGGAACATTCTCCTATTGATGGAAGGGTTTGCTGTGTTAGAGCTACCAATAAAGGAATTAACATACTAACAGAAGTTATTAAGGAAAATACAGAATATCTGGAAAAGGTATTTAAAAACATGAAACCTGAAATGATCTATAATATTGAAAATGTTTTAAAAATGCTTGTTGAATTATTACAAGAACAGAGTTCTAAATAATGTAAAATTTTGGAGCGCTTTAAGGAGATGATTTTCTTGAATTCAGTAATAACTACTCTTAAATACTTTTTCACAATAACTTTGGAACAGGCTTTGAGAAAGGCAGTGAGGTGTTAGGCATGACTATTTCTACTAAATGAATCTTCCATACTTAAAGGAAACCAGGTATTCATTACAGAGCCGGCATTGTTATCGATGGAAACAAATTCAGGAGCAAGACTTTCGGGTATTCAAATTAAGATTTGAGGATAGGAAGGTGATTTGGATGGCTACCATTGCACTTGGAACTCTTCCAACAGGTCCATTATATGTTGCGTTTCCTATGGTAGGCTCCCTGCTGAGAAAAGGTGCACGTATCAGCAACATGGTTATTTTTCTTGGCTCATGGGCAGCTCTGAAAATTCCACAGCTTATGGTGGAGATTTATTGAGCATAATCATCACCCTGTATGCTCTTTTAATTTTTAATATTATACAGAATGATTGTGCTTTAAGCACTCCTAAAAAAGATAGTTTGTTTATTTTTGCCAGCTAATATTTTCTTTTATTCCAATCTCATCCAAATTATATGGTGTCTCCTGGTAAACATAATAATTCAGCCAGTTGGAAAACAGAAGATTTGCATGCCCTCTCCATTTCACGATAGGAGGCATCTGAGGATTATCTCCAGGAAAATAGTCCTTTGGAAGGTGTATATCGAGTCCCTTTGCGACATCCCTCTCATATTCATATTTAAGTGTAAAGGGGTCATATTCCGAATGTCCTGTTACAAAGATCTGTCTACCATTTTTAGAAACCACAATATAAACACCGGCTTCTTCAGACTCGGCCAGAATCTCTAGTTCCCTCACTTTTACAATGTCCCCCTTCCTTACCTCCGTATGTCTTGAATGAGGAACATAAAAAATGTCGTCAAACCCCCTTAAAAGCTTTTCGTTGTGCTTACAAACCTTGTGAGGAAAAACGCCAAACATTTTTTGGGGCAGTGGATATTTTGGTATTCCATAGTGATGGTACAGGGCTGCCTGAGCTCCCCAACATATATGGAATGTAGAAAATACATGTGTAGTGCTCCAATCCATAATTTCTTTTAATTCATCCCAGTAATCCACTTCCTCAAATTCCAAGTGCTCTACAGGTGCTCCTGTTACAATCATCCCATCAAATTTATTCTTGCAAATCTCATCAAAGGTGTTATAGAACTTAATAAGGTGCTCCCTGGACGTATTTTTTGAAATATGAGTTTTGGGGTGGAGTAGTGTAATATCCACCTGCAGTGGCGAATTCCCAAGGAGACGCAATATTTGAGTTTCGGTTATTATTTTAGTTGGCATCAAATTTAATATGATTATATTCAAAGGTCTAATATCCTGGTGTAAAGCTCTATCTTCATACATTAAAAATATATTTTCATTACTTAATGTTTCAGCTGCAGGAAGATTGTTTGGTATTTTAATCGGCATATATTACACCCTTTCCCATACTATTTATTCTTTTACTTTATTCCGGTTTCTTTATTCTTTTGCATTGCTTGTTTTCTATACTCCTTGAAATAAATCCGTAGATAAATATCTCTCCCCCGTATCAGGCAAAATTACCACAATTGTTTTTCCCTTATTTTCATCCCTTTTAGCAATTTCAGTCGCTGCGAAAGCTGCAGCACCCGAAGATATTCCTACCAGCAAACCCTCAGTTTTTGCAAGTTCCCGGGAAGTACTAAAAGCATCCTCGTTTCGTACTTTAAATACTTCATCTATAATTTTTATATTTAAAACTTCAGGAATAAATCCGGCACCTATTCCCTGAATTTTATGAGGTCCCGGTTTCCCTCCCGAAAGTACCGGTGAATCAAAAGGTTCTACCGCTATAACCTTAATATCGGGATTCCGCTGTTTCAAAATTTCGCCTGTACCTGTCAGCGTGCCTCCTGTTCCCACTCCTGAAATAAAAATGTCAATCTGCCCGTCGGTATCCCTCCATATTTCCTCTGCTGTTGTTCTTCTGTGTATTTCAGGGTTGGCAGGATTTCTGAATTGCTGCGGCATAAATGAACCTGGTATGCTTGTTGCCAGTTCTTCAGCTTTCCTTATTGCTCCTTTCATTCCTTCAGCCCCTGGAGTAAGGACCAACTCTGCGCCGAGGGCTTTTAAAAGGCTTCTGCGCTCTGTACTCATGGTATCGGGCATTGTAAGAATCAGTCGGTATCCTTTGGATGCTGCAACTAAAGCTAGGGCAATACCGGTATTCCCGCTTGTAGGCTCAATAATTGTCGAGTTTTTATCTATTAAACCTTTACTTTCCGCATCTTCAATCATTGCAATCCCAATCCTGTCTTTTACACTTCCACCAGGGTTAAAATACTCTAATTTTGCAATTAATCGTGCATTCAAATTATTCACACTGCTATAGTTCGCCAATTCTAATAGCGGAGTGTTACCTATAAGATCAGTCAACTTCTTTGCAATTTTCGCCATATTATCATCCTCCCACCAAATATCCTAATCAAATTCAAATATAATATATATACCCATCCATAATATCCTTTTCATATGCTTCATATGCATCAATCAAATCTTTTAAAGTAATACTGTCAATAACCTCGTTAACCCCATCTTTTATCTTCATCCAAATATACTTTGTTATACAACTCTCAGATCTTTTACATTTGTTTTTCCCTTTATTCTGACCTATACACTTAACAGGTGCAAGATCGCCTTCAAGTGCCCTAAGGACATCACCTACAGTAATGTTCTCAGGTTGTTTTGAAAGTGAGTATCCCCCCAAAGGTCCCCTTATGCTTTTCACCAGTCCGGCTTTTCTAAGAGTAGATAACAGCTGTTCAAGAAATTTCTCAGGGATATTTTGCCTCTCGGCAATGCTTTTTACAGTAACTTTTTCGCCGTAGGAATACATGGCTAAATCTAGCATAGCTTTAATTCCATATTTTCCTTTAACAGAAATAGTCATACCTAACTCCCCACCGCCTTTCTCAATGCCTGTTCCAAATCATATATCAGATCATCCGCATCCTCTATTCCTACTGAAATCCTGATCATGTCCGGGGTAACCCCTGCCATCCGTTGTTCTTTTTCTGACAATTGGGCATGGGTTGTGCTTGCAGGATGTATAACAAGAGACTTTGCATCAGCTACATTTGCCAGATGAGAAAATATTTTTAAATTATTTATAAATCTTTTGCATGCCTCAATGTCACCCTTTATTCCAAAAGTAAATATAGAACCCGCCCCTTTAGGGAAATACTTTTGTGCCAGGCTATAATACCTGTTTCCTTCCAAATTAGGATAGTTAACCCATGAAACCAAGGGATGGGCATGCAGGTATTCAACAATTTTTCTCGTATTTGCTACATGTCTTTCTACTCTTAAAGATAGAGTCTCCAAGCCTAAAAGAAAAAGGAATGAGTTAAAGGGGCTTATACATGCACCCGTATCTCGAAGTAATTGGGTTCTAGCCTTTACAATATATGCGGAAGGGCCAAAGGCCTCAACATACCTGATACCATGATAACTTGGGTTAGGTTCTGTCAGTTCCGGAAATTTTCCACTTTCCTTCCAGTCAAAATTTCCGGAATCAATTATTACTCCGCCTATAGATGTCCCATGACCGCCAATGAACTTAGTAGCTGAATGTACCACTATATCCGCTCCATATTCTATGGGCCTTATTAAATAAGGAGTACCAAATGTATTATCAACTATAAGAGGGATTCTATTATCATGGGCAATTTTCGCCACTGCCTCGATATCTATAAGATTTATTCCCGGATTACCTATGGTTTCTATGTATAATGCTTTAGTCCTTTCATTTATAGCTTTTTTAAAATTCTCCGGAACGTCAGGGTCAACAAATACGGTTTTTATGCCCAATTTACTCAAAGTTACCGAAAACAGGTTGTAAGTACCTCCATATAGTGTACCTGCAGAAACAATTTCATCCCCGGAAACTGCAATATTTAAAATCGAGTACATTATAGCTGCCGAACCGGATGCAACAGCAAGAGCTCCAACTCCTCCTTCAAGGGCAGCCATCCTCTTTTCAAAAACATCGGTAGTAGGATTCATCATCCTTGTGTATATATTGCCTTCTTCCTCTAAGGCAAATAGCCTGGCGGCATGCTCCGTATCATTAAAAACATATGATGTGGTCTGGTAAATGGGCACCGCCCTTGAACCTGTAACAGGGTCAGGTCTCTGTCCTGCATGCACTTGCAGGGTATCAAACTTCAATTTTCTTTCACTCATTAAATCAACTCCTTATTTCAAAACATTTGTATTACCATTTTTCTTTTATGACTTCCTTTAAGCTTAAATGTAGTACTTAAATATGGTAGATGAATGAAGATGTCTCCACCATTTTTTTATATTCCATTACCAAGTCGTCAAGGGTTATGGAATTTACTATACTATTAATTTTACTGTCTATTTTTCTCCATACATTCTTATTCAAGAATTCTTCCATTGGGTCAGTTGCATTGTTCTCCTTTTCAGAATCCGGTATTACCGAAAGTTTGCCTTCCAGCACTCTCAGGATATCTCCAACGCTTATAACTGCACTGTTGCATGCAAGTATATATCCTCCTTGCGCCCCTTTAACACTTTTCACCAGGCCCGCTTTTTTTAATACCGAAAACACGTGCTCAAGGTATTTTTCTGAAACCTCCTGTCTTTCCGCTATACTATTTAATGCGGTATAACCATATTTTGAGTATAGAGCCAAATCAACCATTGCCCTTAACCCATACCTGCCTTTTGTTGAGATTTTCATTTTCATCTCCTATACTATAGTATTCCTATATGAATAATATGATATATATTACTACATTTTTTCCCTTGTGTCAATAAGTCAATTATTTATGGGCGCATTTTATTTAAGTGAAGAAAATATTGGTAAGGAGCATTAGTGAAGCTGCTGTAGAGCCTTTTAATCTGAGCGGAGGAAAAGCAAAATCGTTGTTTGAGTAAAATTATTTCTTAGTTTTTGTTCAAATAATTTTACTAATTTTACGAGTTCGATTTTGCCCGTAGCTGAATTTAAAGGCTCTAAGCAGCGTAACGATAGCTCCTGGTAAATATTTCTTCACTTTTAATAAATGCGCCCGTAAATGGCCTTTGTTTGCAATAAAATTCTAATATGGTATAATTTACTTATATTGAGGATATGTTATTTATGAGGAGGTTTATAATAAAAATGAAAAAATCCGTATTAACCTTTTTAATTCCGATACTTCTATCCGTTACCCTATTTGCTTCATGTACAACCGGCAACGGCTCCGGGAACGGACAAGGTGATAAAACTACTGATACTGAATTAAAAGTATCCGACTATTTTCCTTTCATTGAAAATATCCATATGGCTTATAAAGGTAACGGCAACGAGTATGCCCAGTATGAAACATACGTAGAATATATAAAAGATAACATTATGCAAATCAGAAACGTTAATCCGGGCACTTCATCGGCGGTTGTATATGAATTAAAGGACGGGGAATTAAGGAGAATATTAAACCGTGGTGAAGTATATTACCGTTACGATTATACTACCTCAAGAGGTGAAGAAGAAATACTCATAAAAGAGCCTATAAAGGAAGGTACTTCCTGGACGCTTAAAGACGGGACCAAAAGGAGCATAACTTCACTTGGAAAAGCTATTTCAACTCCTTCCGGCAATTATTCTGCCCTTGAAGTTACATCAGAAAGACCTAGTTCAACTGTAATTGATTATTATGTGAAGAATATCGGGCTTGTAAAGAGGGTATTTAAATCAAAGGAAAATGATACTACAATATCAAGCGAGCTTGAAAAAATTGAGAAGAATGTGCCATATGTGGAGCGGATACGGATTTATTTTCCCGATTTCAACAAAGATAAGCTTGCTTACATTAATAGAGAAATTGAATTCCTTACCAACCAAGATGTAAAAGAAGTTCTTGAAAAAGCAATGAAGAACATACCGGAAGGCAGTGGATTATCAAAAGTCCTCTCGGATAACACTAAAATATTGAATATAGAGTTGGACGACAATAATGATATAGTAACAGTCGACTTTTCATCCCAATTTGTCACAGAAATGAACGCAGGTACCACTCTTGAATCCATGATTTTAAAGAGCGTTACAAACACCTTTGGTGAATACTTCCAAAAGCAAAAAGTTAAAATTACTCTTGAAGGTAAGCCTTATTCATCAGGCCATGTATTAATGGAGCCGGAAGATTATTTTACAGTAGATACCGAAAATACTTATGAATACAAATGAAACGCAAACTATTTGATTTAGGATTTGGATTTAGGATTTGAAAAGCCTCCTTTTCCTCTCCACCATTTCATCCACCCTGTTGATATATTCTTCAGGGCTTTTTACATTAAAAGCCCTTTCTATTCTATTTTCACAAGGGTAGACCACTTTCGATACGGCCCCTGCCCCGAATGCAAAAATAGTTTGTTTTTCTTCCATTATCTGTACATTGTATATGCTTTCAAATCCCGGTTTGCAATATCCCACATTTTCAAGATTCCCCGCTATATTTTTCTGGCGGTACATGTAATACGGACGCATGCCCATGGACAATGCACACTCATATGCTTTGTCAGTCATGATACTTGCCTCTTCATATGAAATTTGTGAAAACCTCTCCTGCTCTTCCCTTAACCTTGAAGCCCTTTTAATTGCAAGTGCATGCACTGTTAAGCTTTCAGGTTCCATTACCTCCACTTCTCGTAAAGTGTTTTCGAACATCTTAAGATTCTCTCCGGGAAGTCCCACAATAACGTCCATATTAATATTATTAAACCCCATATCCCTGGCAAGATAAAAAGCCCTCCTTACATCATCCGGCGAATGGTTCCGACCAATAACCTTCAGGGTATTCTCATTCATGGTCTGGGGATTTATGCTTATCCTGTCCACCATGCTATTCTTGATAACAAAAAGTTTCTCTTCCTCAATGCTGTCCGGTCTTCCTGCTTCAAGGGTAAACTCTTCGAGGCTTCCGGTATTAAATGTTCTCTCAATGAATTGCAAAAAATCCTCTAAATACTTCACACTTATTGATGTAGGTGTTCCGCCGCCTATATAGATACTCTGTACTTCATATCCTTTTTCCCTTATTATCTCATTACCCAGAGAAATTTCTTTTTTCAATACCTCGATATATTTACCTATAAGCTGTTCATATCTGGTTATGCAATAGGACGTAAATGAGCAATAAAGGCACCTGCTCTTGCAAAAAGGAATTCCAATATAGATGCTTATCATATTATCTTTAGATCTATCAAGTATCCTTTTTTCTGCACAAGCAACTTCCAAAGCAAGCCTCGCTTTTTTACGGGACACCATATAATACTGCTCAAGGCGGCGCAAAATTTCACTTTCTTCCATTCCTTCCTCAATCATTTCATATACAATTTTTGCAGGACGTATCCCCGTCAATATACCCCAGGGTATTTTTTTCCCTGTATATTCAACTAATGCGCTATAAAGAAGGCGGGACAATTCTTTTTTTACTTCTCGGTTTTCATCCCTTCCATTCCATACAACTCCATTGCGTACAGCTCCATTGCATCCAACTTGATTTTTCGGATTTTTTAGGCCCTCGCCCAAATATCTTGAGCCCAAATATCTTGAATAAAAAGCTTCGTAACTCCCTGCTTTTAACTCCACTTTGAGATAAGGAGGAATTCCTGCATTGTCTGTTATGCTTGCCGACACCAGTATAAACATGTCTTTATTTTCAATTTCTTCTTTATTCTCTGAATTTTGTAATAAAACTACCTCTTCTTTGACAAAAAACATTTTAATTATATGGTATATGTCATACCAGAAAGATTCATTGTCAAGTTGTACAAATATCATTTATAATTCACGCCTTTTAGATAAAGGGGTTATTCTTTTTCTCATAGCCTATAGTTGTTGTCGTGCCATGTCCTGGGTACACTACTGTTCTATCATCTAAAATCATCAGTTTATTTTTTATTGAGTCTATTAAATGATCATAATCTCCGTTTCCCAAATCAGTCCGGCCTATTGACATTCTAAATAAAGTATCCCCTGTAAAAAGATTCCCATTAGTTTTTATGCATATACCTCCCGGAGTGTGTCCAGGCGTATGGATAATCTCCAATTCCAATCCACCTACATCAACAACATCCTTATCTTTCAGTAAAATATCCGCAGGACTAAAAGTTTTATTGATCCCAAAAAGCTTAGAACCGTTATACCAGGGATTAGCCAGGGATTGTGCATCATCCTTGTGTATAAGTACCTTAGCCTTAAGTCTTTGACGCAACTCTTCCATTGAAATTATATGGTCTACATGGGCATGAGTAAGGATAATATATTCAATGTCGAGTCCTGTCTGTCTTACCATTTCCATTATGTCTTCACTATTTGCTCCAGGATCGATAATAACACCTTTTTTATTTTCACCTATTATATAACAATTCGATGCCAACATGCCTGTAGGCAATCTCCTTAAAACCATATCTCAAAACTCCTTTTTACTATCCAGTAATAAAGTTACAGGTCCATCATTAAAAATTTCCACCATCATTTCAGCTTGGAACCTGCCCGTTTCTACCTTAATATTAAAACTTCTACAGTATTTTATAAAGGTTTCATATAAACTATTAGCCATTGTAGGGGCTGCAGCCCTGTCATAACTTGGCCTGCGCCCTTTTCTACAATCTCCGTATAATGTAAATTGAGAAACCACAAGCAATTCACCATATATATCTAATAAAGACAGATTCATTTTACCATCTTCATCATCAAATACACGAAGATTTACAACTTTACTCGCCAGGTACTCTGCATCCTTTTCAGTATCTTCATTGCTAACACCAAGTAAAATCAATAAACCTTTTCCAATTTGCCCAACAATATCTTCTCCAATTAATACTCGCGCATTAGAAACCCTTTGTACAACTACTCTCATTATATAAATTCCCCTTTGAATTCCTGTTTAATTCCTATTTAATTTAACTCCCTTTAATCAACTTCAGTTTTTATTTCTTGTAACTTCAAATACTGCATCAACCTTTTTAAGCTTCCTTATTATTTTATTAAGCTGTTCTGCGTCAGTTATTTCCAAAGTGAGGACCATTATTACCGTCTGGTCTCTTGTAGTCCTGGCATTAATCCCTTTTAAAGGTATTTTTGCATCATTTATCTCGTTCGTGATATCCATGAGAAGGGCATTTCTGTCTTTAGCCATAAGGGTAATATCAGCCTTGTAAGCTGCATTTCTATTGTTATACCAACTAACCTCAATTAACCTCTCCTCTTCACCGGGGTTATTCTTTATATTAATGCAGTCGCTTCTGTGGACTGATACCCCTCTTCCCCTGGTAATATAACCGATAATGCTGTCTCCCGGCACCGGGTTACAGCACCTTGAAAGCCTAATAAGGCAGTTATCTATCCCTTTTACTATAACACCGTTTGTAGGTACATTCTTTTTCCTTCTTTCTGTTCTTGATATAACACCATCAATACTTTGCTGTGCCAACTCTTCAGATTTAACAGCCTTTCTATATTCTTCCTTCAACCTGGAAATAACTCTGTTTGGTGTTATGGCGCCATACCCTATTGCTGCATAAAGGTCATCCAAACTTATAAATGTATACTTTTTCAATATGGGCTCAACCCACTCGGATTTAAAAAGCTGGCTATGAGTGAAACCGTGTTTTTTGAGTTCTTTTTCAATAAGCTCCTTACCCCTTACTATATTCTCTTCTCTTTTTTCCTTCTTGAACCATTGTTTTATTTTATTTTTAGCCTGTGAACTTTTAACTATCTTTAGCCAGTCGCGGCTTGGCCCGCTTGCATTTTGGGAAGTTAGTATTTCAACAATTTCTCCAGTGTTAAGTTTATACTCAAGGGGTACTATGCGTCCGTTTACCTTTGCCCCCACCATCTTATTACCTATAGCGCTATGGATTGCATAAGCAAAATCAATAGGTGTAGCCCCTTTAGGAAGACTGATAACATCACCCTTTGGAGTAAACACAAACACCTCGTCCGTAAATAAATCTATTTTCAAAGTCTCCATAAACTCTCTTGCATCGGGCATTTCCTTTTGCCATTCCAGCAATTGCCTCAGCCAGGTAAGTTTTTCATCCAAATTGCTTTTACCTGAATAACCCTCCTTATACTTCCAATGAGCTGCTATACCAACTTCTGCAACCCTGTGCATCTCCCATGTCCTTATTTGCACCTCAAAAGGCTGCCCTTCATGGCCTATTACAGTAGTGTGAAGAGACTGGTACATATTAGGTTTAGGCATTGCTATATAGTCTTTAAATCTCCCGGGAATAGGTTTATATAGCTCGTGTACCATTCCAAGGACTGCGTAACAGTCTTTAACGGAATTAACAATAAGCCTTACGGCAAAAAGGTCGTAAATCTGTTCCAAGGTCCTATTTTGTTCCTTCATTTTCTTATATATACTGTAGAAGTGTTTTGCTCTCCCGTCAATAGTAGCCTCAATACCAAGTTCTTGAGTTTTTTCCTTTAATGTTCCAATGATTTGATTTATAAAAGCTTCTCTTTCTTTTCTCTTTTTCGCTATTTTTTCTACAAGTTCATAATATCCTTTAGGGTCAATATACCTTAAACAAATGTCTTCCAACTCCCATTTTATCTTTGATATGCCAAGCCTGTGTGCAATAGGAGCATAAATTTCAAGAGTTTCTTTTGCCTTCTCTATCTGCTTTTCCGGACTCATATATTTCAGGGTACGCATATTATGCAGCCTGTCTGCAAGTTTTATCATTATAACCCTTATGTCTTTAGCCATTGCCATGAACATTTTCCGCAAATTCTCAACCTGTTCTTCTTCTTTTGTTGTATAAGGAATTCTACCTAATTTTGTAACCCCATCTACAAGAATTGCTACTTCCTCTCCAAAATCCTGTTTTAACTGTTCTAACGTACACGTGGTATCCTCTATTGTATCGTGAAGAAGTCCTGCAATTATAGTAGTGCAATCCAATTCCAATTCAGCCAGAATATAGGCAACCTCAACAGGATGAACAATAAAAGGCTCCCCTGAGACCCTCTGCTGTCCCCTATGTGCATTTCTTGAGATCACATAAGCCTTTTTTAACATATCCATGTCACAGTCCAGATTATACCTTTCTATCCTGGACACTAAACTACTAAAATTTACGGACATTAAAACTCCTTCACTCTCCTTATGCCCATCTTAATTATCAGCTATTTATCTTAACAAGGGATTCCACTCTGTAATCCTTTAGTCTTTCTCTACCTTTCAAATAAGTCAATTCCACAAAGTATACCAAGCCAATTACTTCTCCACCCAACTTTTTTACAAGTTCTATATTAGAATAGGACGTCCCTCCTGTTGCCAGAAGGTCATCAACAACAACCACCTTTTGGCCCGGTTTAATTGCATCTGCGTGTATCTCAAGGATATCGATGCCATACTCTAACTCATATTCCACACTTACAGTTTTGTACGGGAGCTTGCCTTTTTTTCTGATAAGGACAAATCCCTTACCCAGCATATAGGCTAAAGGTGCCCCAAAAATAAATCCCCTGGACTCAGGACCTACTATTAAATCAAAATCTCCCATTCCCAGGATTTTTTCTTTCATTTGCTCGAGGCATTGCTTAAGAGCACAGGCATCCTGTAAAACAGGAGTAATGTCGATAAAATCGATCCCCGGCTTTGGGAAATCCATAACATGTCTAAGTTTTGACTCCAAATCCATAAAATTTGCCTCCCTGTATTTTTATTTTGTTTTTATAGCTTCAATTTAAATGCATTTTAAGTTTTTGTAAGTTTCTAAAAATAAATGAGTCCTCCAAGCTTACTTGTTTTACTCTCTCTATATCATATTTTACCAGCGCACCGTATAACCCTGACGGGAGCATCTCCAAAAGTCCCAGCTCACACAATATTTCCAGTCCTTTTTTAGCCTTAACATAATTCATAGGTACATTATATACCTCCGAGATTTCTGAAGCAAATATAAATAAATCATCAATTATCAGGTTGTTTCGACAATTTGCCCTGATATAGCGATATAGTACAGCCAAATCATCCCTTTCAGGTATAATTTCGTCAATCTCTAAATTACACTCACCTTCCCTTTTATAAAAAATAATTTCCTTACTCGCATGTACTGTCTTATTGAGCACCCCCGATAAGCAACTGGGATTCAACCACCTTCCGGCAACTATAGCTACGTCAAACTTCATATAATCAATATTCTCGGGAATGGGATTAATTACCATAGTTAATTCTGCCTTGTTGTCATCAAAATTAGTATAGCAAATATCATGAGATTTTTTAATATCTCTTGGGAATTTTTCTAATATTTTTTCCAATTCTGCCGTCATAACTATAGAATTTACAAATACTACTGTTTTTTTCTTTTGCTCCAATAACTCACCCAGGATTTTAATTAAGTCTTTTTCTTCTACTATTTCTATTACATCCTTTAACACCTTTTTTGTGCTTTTCATAATATCTTCTATAATATCTTCTATTGTATTTACACCACTATGCTTTGATTCAAGATACTGCAGATATTTACATTCGACTCCAATGCACTTGTCGAGACTATAGTAATAATCTCTAATATTCTGTTTTTTTCTTATATCTCTTAAGTTTAATTGTACCTTAGCCGTTGAGTTCCAACAATTTAACTCAGGTTTAGCTGCAACATCCAGCGTATCATTCACCCGGAGAAATTCAGCTACATGGCCCATATTGAATCCAATAGCATCTAACTGTAACCCATGGCTATTTAGTTTTAATTTTAAATGTTTTGAATCTGCACCCACATTCCTGACTTCGTTTATTTTAAGGTCCCTATAGCCAAAAACAGGCGCAGGATTCCCTGGACCGAAAGGAGATAAGAGTTCCAGCTGTTCTACACTTTCCACGTTTATATCTTCATTATTTATATATGCATCAATCTTTATTTTTGGTATCAGCAACTCCTCAGTCAGAACCCTGTCTGCGTATTTATTAATTGCCTGCCTAAAATCATTAATTCGCCTAGCATCAAGTTTTAATCCTGCCGCCAGTTCATGACCTCCATATTTTTCCAAGAAGCTCTCACAGCTGTTTAATGCAGCAAAAAGGTTGAAGCCTTCCACGCTTCTTCCTGACCCTGTTCCCTTATTTTCATCTATGGATATTAATATACAAGGCCGGTAGTACTTTTCTGTTATCCTGGACGCAACTATCCCTATTACTCCGTGATGCCACCCTTCCCTTGCAACAACAATAACTTTTTCTTTATTAAGGTTAATTTTTGTCTCAACTATTTCTACAGCCTGTTGATATATAGTCTGCTCTATCTCCTGCCTTAAACTGTTTGCTTCTTCCAACTTTTGGGCAATGCTTGAAGCTTCATTTTGATCTTGAGTTATAAACATTTTAACAGCCTTTATAGCATCCCCTGTCCTGCCTGCAGCATTTATCCTTGGTCCTATTATAAATCCTATTTCATAGGGACCTATTAATTTTCCTTCAAGCCCGGATTTATTCAACAATGCACGCAAGCCAATATTTAATGTGCGAGGAATCATCTCCATTCCGTATTTTACTATTATTCTGTTTTCATCTTTTAGAGATACGATATCAGCTACAGTACCAATTGCAACCATATCGAGGTATTTTAAATGCAAATCACCTAATCCCATTTTCATACATATGGCATTAATAAGTTTAAATACAACACCTACCCCTGCAAGTTCTTTAAAGGGGTATTTACAGTCAGGCCTGCAGGGATTCACTACAGCATAAGCGTCCGGCAATGTTTCTGCGCACTCATGATGGTCCGTTATTATCATATCTAACTTGTTTTCCCTTGTATAGGCTGCTTCATCAACGGCAGTAATGCCGCAATCAATAGTTACTATCAGATTAGAACCTTGCTTTATTAATGCTTCCAGGGCATCCCTGGAAACCCCATACCCTTCTTCAAGCCTGTCAGGTATATAAAAGGTCACGTCACCTCCAAGTTCAGACAAAAAACTATATAAAATTGAAGTACCTGTAACCCCATCAACATCATAATCACCGTATAGGGTTATTTTTTCTTTATTGTCTATGGCTCTAATTATCCTGTCAACAGCCTTTTCCATATCCACCAGTAAAAAAGGATTATGTAAATCCTTAATGTCCGGGTTAAGAAACCTTTTAATATTATCCGTATCTTTTATATTCCGGCTGATTAACACTTTGGCCACAAGCCTGGAAACCCCGGTTTCATTTATCAACCTTTCAATGTCTCTTTCATCAATTTCATTATACACCCAATTTTTCTCATTTAACATAAAACTACATCACCTGCAAATATTTTGCGATAATAATTGAACGATTTAATTATAAGTGATTTATTTAATTTATTCAAATAAATAAAACCATAAGAAAAGGATTTTTTATGTGTGCATTTTTTACTTCAATTCATAATATGAGAGTACAGCAGTATGTGCAAATTGAAATAAGCATAAAGTGAGCTTACTACGGCAACAGTCAAGATGATGAAGAAATCCAGCTTGGAACACCACGCTGGATTAACAGAAATATTGACAAAAAGATATTGGCATCAACGTAAGCTATAAACTCTTTATTTCCCAACAATCCTCTTTAGTGCTTCAGCATCTTTTAAAAACTGTTCCGGTGCATCATCTTTGACAAACTCAATCATACAATACCGGGTGCCTTCTACACTTTTAATTATTTCCATATACTTCGACCATTTTTCAATTCCATCTTCCAGGGGCATCCTGCTCCTTGATATCCAATAGAATATATGTATATTACTCAGCCAGGGAATTATTTTTCTCAGTCCGTCCAAGCACTCTTCCAGGCCGGTATCCACAGGTGGTTGCCAATAAGAGCGAATGTTATTGTGGGCAACCTCTTTTAAAAGTTTGTAAGCCGATTCACCGGTATCAGTGAGAGTGTTGCCATGGTATTCATAGGCTACGGTGATGCCTTCTTTTAAGGCCATATCCGCAATTCTCCGCGATTCATCTACAACCGTGTTCCACCAGGATTGGTCGGAATTACCTGACCCTCGGTTTCCAGCCCATACCCTAATGGTTGGAGACTTTAACTCCAGTGCCGTTTCCAAGACTCTCTCAAAAGGAAGATTTTGTTCCTTTTCACACCCTACTCTGTAATAAGAACCATAAGAGGCAACTTCTAATCCGGCATCCTCCGTCATTTTTGCAACTTCCCTTGCCCGGTTAATGTTCCCATGGGGCACATGGATGTCTCCGCCCCATTCAATCCCATGCAATCCTGCATCAGAGACAAGTTTTATAATATTCTGCGGGGAAAGCCCCCTGAATGTTATTGATACTAATCCTGTTTTTAAAATTATTTATCCCTCCAATCTTAAAAAGGCAATTGTTTACTGTCATTAAGTAAACAACTGCCTGTCTCACTCTGGTGACCCATCGGCGATTCGAACGCCGGACACCTTGATTAAAAGTCAAGTGCTCTGCCTACTGAGCTAATGGGTCAAATAACTGGCTGGGATGGCAGGATTCGAACCTACGGGTGCCAGAGTCAAAGTCTGGTGCCTTACCACTTGGCTACATCCCAACGGTTTGGGGTGAATAGTGGGAGTCGAACCCACGACCTCCAGGGCCACAACCTGGCGCTCTGACCAACTAAGCTATATCCACCGTAAATACTCACCGTCTATATGCCAATCTGCTCAACATTCCTAATTTTAAAAGAAGCCATTGACTATTTTAAGATAAAATTAAGCTTTTGTCAAGACTAAAAAATTTTTTCCGGAACTTCTCACTTCATAGCTATTTTTCTTCTTTTTCTTCATACTTGATTCCAAGGTGTTCATATGCAAGTCTTGTTGCCACCCGCCCTCTTGATGTTTTACCGATAAATCCCAGTTGGAGCAGGTAGGGTTCATATACATCTTCTATTGTGCCCGCCTCTTCATTAATGGATGCCGCAAGGGTATCCAAGCCTACAGGACCCCCTCCAAACTTCTCTATTATACAATGTAGCAATTCCCTATCTATGCCATCAAGTCCCATGCTGTCCACTTCAAGGGCATCCAGTGCCATTTTGGTAATTTCTCTGTTAATAAAACCGTCTCCCTTTACCTGTGCAAAATCCCTAACCCGTTTTAATAACCTGTTGGCTATCCTGGGAGTGCCTCTGGATCTGGCAGCTATCTCTAAAGCCCCTTCTTCGTCAATCCCAATATTTAAAATGGAAGATGACCTGGTTACAATTGATCTAAGTTCCTCAACCGTGTACATTTCCAACCTGTTTATAACCCCAAACCTGTCTCTTAAAGGTGATGTCAAAAGGCCAATACGTGTAGTTGCACCTATCAAAGTAAATTTTGGAAGGTCAAGCCTTATAGACCTTGCACTGGGACCTTTGCCTATTACTATATCCAGGGCATACTCCTCCATTGCGGGATACATTATTTCTTCCACACTCCTGCTTAACCTGTGGATTTCATCAATAAAAAGCACATCATAATTCCCGAGGTTGGTAAGTATGGCAGCCAGGTCACCGGGTTTTTCAATGGCAGGTCCTGATGTAACCCTGATATTAACACCCAGTTCTGAGGCAATTATCCACGCAAGAGTAGTTTTTCCAAGGCCCGGAGGTCCATATAAAAGTACATGATCAAGGGCCTCTTTCCTTTGCTTTGCTGCTTCAATAAACACCGATAGATTTTCCTTGACCTTGGTTTGGCCGATATATTCACTTAGCCTTCTTGGTCTTAAAGTTGCCTCATCAGCGTCCTCCAGGACTGCTTCACGGGCAACAAGCCTTTCTTCCATCGATTCATCATCCCCTGTTTTTTATTATTCATAATTATCTGATTAATCTGTAAAAAGTGTTGCTTCCTAAATCTATACAAATATTCCTACATAAGTTCTTTCAGCGAGTTTTTAATTATAGTTTCAATATCCAATTCTTCAGAGTAAACTGCTGAAACAGCTTTAGTCGCTTCTAACGGGGTATATCCCAACACCATCAAAGCGGTTATAGCTTCCTGGGCTTTTACGGTTTCTCTGCCTGACATCGGAGCCTCTTTTCTATAAACAAATTCAGCAAATTCTCCTTGTTCTTTCTTTATTTTATCTTTAAGCTCCAATATTATCCTTTGGGCTGTCTTGCTGCCTATTCCCGGGGCCTTAGTGAGTGTTTTCACATCATCTGTAATAACTGCGAGACTAAATTTTGAAGGAGGTATAGCAGACATCAGTGATACCGCCACTTTTGGCCCCACTCCTGTAACTGAAATAAGATGCTCAAACATTTTAAGTTCATCAGGGGTAAGAAACCCATACAGGTTTATATTGTCTTCCCGCACATGTAAATATGTGTATACTTTAACTTCATTACCTACAGCACCTGATGCTTGTATGGTAGCGAGAGAGGTAAAAATCTTGTATCCTATCCCATTAGCCTCAATGATTATATGGTCCGTATGTTTATATTCAACGCGTCCTTTTATGTATGCCAACATTCTATTTACGCCTCCGTCATTTTAATGTGCCCAGCTTATATGAATGTCCATGGCAGATTGCTACCGCCAGGGCATCTGCAACATCATCAGGTTTTGGTATTTCAGGCAGGTTCAATATTACTTTCACCATTTGCTGGATCTGCCCCTTTTCAGCCCTGCCATATCCTACAACAGCCTGTTTTACCTGCAGGGGAGTATATTCAAAAACCTCTACACCATTCTTTGCAGCAGCCAGTATTGCCGCTCCCCTGCCTTGCGCTGCAGTTAAAGCAGTTTTGGTATTTTTGTTGAAAAAAAGTTCCTCTACCGAAACCGCTTCCGGTTTAAACATTTTAATCAAGTCTTCCAACCTCAGGTTAAGCTTAAGTAACCTTTTTGCAAGGGGTTCTGATGCCTTCGTTGTAATTGCCCCGTACTCTATTACCGTAAAATGGTTACCTTCATATTTTACTATACCATAACCCGTTATTGCAAATCCAGGGTCGATTCCCATAATTAACACTGAAAAAAGACCTCTCTTTCTAGTGCGCATTTTCTTTTCATGACCCATTATATTCCAGAAACGATGCTCCAGGCCTCTAGAGCCTGTAAATTCACTTCGGGGCAAATCAAACTCGCAAAATAATTTGAATAGAATTTAATTTGAATAGAATTTAATAATATTTCAATGTAATTATTTTGCTTATACAGTTGATTTGCTTATCCCTCGTCGGATTAACAGGCTCTACGAGACCTTTCGCAATGTTTCTGTCATTATATGGGTCATATATGGAAAATGCGCCCCTTTCTAGTTGTATTTTCTTACGCATTAATATTGCATATTTATTCATTTTATTGTATAATAATAAAATATTATATCTTAGCAAATGATTCTTAATTAATATTGTAACATAAATAAGGAGGTAATAATATATGAACAAAAAAGAAAAAGTTGTCCTTGCTTATTCGGGCGGACTTGATACATCAATTATAATACCATGGCTTAAAGAAAATTTCGACTGTGAAGTTATTGCAATGGCTGCCGATGTTGGGCAGGGGGAAGAACTGGAGCCCCTTAAGGAGAAGGCTGTTAAGACCGGTGCAAGTAAAATATATATAGAGGATATAAAAGAGGAGTTTGTAACCGATTATGTGTTCCCTACTCTTAAGGCAGGAGCCGTATACGAAGGAAAATATCTTTTGGGTACATCTTTTGCAAGGCCCATTATTGCAAAAAGGCTGGTGGAAATAGCTGCAAAAGAGGGTGCAACTGCCGTTGCCCATGGTGCAACAGGGAAAGGAAACGACCAGGTAAGGTTTGAACTTACAGTAAAAGCCCTTGCTCCCCACCTTAAAATTATTGCTCCCTGGAGGATTTGGGACATAAAATCAAGGGAAGATGCCATTGACTATGCCCAGGCAAGAGGCATACCTATTCCTGTAACAAAAAAAGATAACTACAGTATGGACAGAAACTTGTGGCATTTAAGCCACGAGGGTTCCGACCTGGAAGACCCCTGGAATGAACCTATATACGAAAAAATTTTAAAACTGGTGGTCCCCCCTGAAAAGGCTCCGGACAAACCCACCTATGTTGAGATATATTTTGAGAAGGGAATACCGAAAAAAGTTAATGGAGTTGAATATCCCCCGGTGGAATTAATAGAAGTTTTAAATAAAATTGGTGGAGAAAATGGCATAGGTATAGTAGATATGGTGGAAAACAGGCTTGTCGGCATGAAATCCAGGGGAGTGTATGAAACACCGGGCGGCACAATACTGTATGCAGCCCATAGGGAGTTGGAGCTTCTTTGCCTTGACAGGGAAACCCTGCATTATAAAGACATGGTAGCTCAGAAATTTGCAGAACTTGTGTACTACGGGCAATGGTTTACACCTCTCAGGGAAGCCCTGTCCGCTTTTGTAGACAAAACCCAGGAGACAGTCACAGGCACTGTAAAAATGAAGCTTTATAAAGGCAATTGTGTGCCGGCAGGCTCTAAATCGGAGTATTCATTATATAGTCAGGAGTTGTCTACTTTCGGCAGAGACGAAGTATACAACCAGAAAGATGCCGAAGGATTTATAAATCTTTTTGGACTGCCGTTGAAAGTGAGAGCATTAATGATGGAAAAACACAAATAATAGCAAGCAATAACAAGTAATAACAATAAAGCGAGTGTGATTGTTAAATGAAACTTTGGGGCGGAAGGTTCATAAAAGCAACTGATGAGGCTGTAAATGATTTTAATTCATCAATTAAATTTGATTGTAGAATGTATAGGCAGGATATTCTTGGAAGCATAGCCCATGCAAAGATGCTGGGGAAATGCGGCATTATACCTCAACAAGAAGCAAGCCTTATCCAGGATACCCTGCTCGATATTTTGAAAGATATTGATAACGGCATAATTGAGTTGGATGAAAATGCAGAAGACATTCATACCAATATTGAAAGCATATTAGTATCACGGATTGGAAATATGGGTAAAAAGCTTCATACAGGAAGGAGCAGGAATGACCAGGTTGCCCTTGACATAAGGATGTATCTTAAAGATGAAATAAAAGAGATTAAAAAATTATTGATGTCTCTTGAATCTACCCTTGTAAGAATAGCTGAAAATCATCTTGATACCATACTTCCCGGTTATACCCATCTTCAAAGGGCTCAACCTGTTACTCTTGCTCATCATGTAATGTCTTATTTCCAGATGTTTAAAAGAGATATTGAAAGGCTTACGGACTGCTATAAAAGAGTGGATGTAATGCCCCTGGGTTCAGGTGCATTGGCAGGGACTACATATCCTCTTGACAGAGAAATGGTTGCAAGGGAATTAGGGTTTTCATCTATCACCGAAAACAGTCTTGACGCTGTTAGTGATAGGGACTTCATTATTGAATTGCTTTCATGTCTTTCAATCATTATGATGCATTTAAGCAGGTTCTGTGAAGAATTGGTATTGTGGTCATCCCATGAGTTCAGGTTTATCGAAATGGATGATTCTTTTAGTACCGGCAGCAGCATAATGCCCCAGAAAAAAAACCCTGATGTAGCTGAACTAGTGAGAGGAAAAACCGGCAGGGTTTATGGGTCGCTTATGGCTATGCTTACCGTAATGAAAGCTCTTCCCCTGGCATATAATAAGGATATGCAGGAAGATAAGGAGGCAGTTTTTGATGCAATTGATACAGTTAAAATGTGTCTTCCCGTATTTACAAATATGATATCTGCAATGAAAATATGTAAAGAAATCATGTACAATGCTGCCAGAGGCGGATTTACCAATGCAACAGACGTGGCCGATTATTTGGTGAAAAAAGGCGTTGCCTTTAGAGATGCACATGAAATAACAGGTAAAATAGTTCTCTATTGCATTGATACAGGGAAAGCCATAGAACAACTTACAATAGATGAATTTAAATCTTTCTCACTATTAATACAAGAGGATATTTATAATGAAATAACCCTTGAAAAATGCATATCCGGTAGAAATCTTCCCGGCGGGCCTTCAAGGGAAAGTGTTATAACTTCGATTATAAAAGCAAAGAAGTTTTTGGAAGCGGAGTTTTAAACTCCGCTTCCCGTACAAATGAATAAACCCGGTTGTTAGCCGGGTCAATTCACGTTATTCATTATTAATCTGACGTTGTTGTTTGATACTACTTTTGTTTTACCTTTTTATCCAACGCCCTACCCAAGCTATACCACGAATCCCTTATTTTAAATCTCATTTCCTCATCAAGTGTACGTTCAATTACATCATTTAGTTTTTTCCTCATTTCAAAATATTCTACTATATCAAATTCTGGCTTACTTAATACTTCCTCCATTTCGGCAATCCAGTTTTCTACATGCTCTTTACCAATATACTCTTTTTCTACCTTTTTCTTTAAATGGGTAATCACAAGCTTGACAGCTTTTCTCTTTACATCAGCATCCGTTTGGACTTTTTTTGTTTTGCCTTTTACCATTTATAAACACTCCTTACCCAATAATAATAATAATAATAATGATATTATCTATTAACTATTATATACTAAAAAGGTTAAACTTGCAAACTTTATACTCCCTTAGAAGCGGGCGCATTTTCTTCATAAAAATAAAATGCGCCCCTCCCTTAGAAGCCTTGCTTTTAATTATCATATACAACAAGTTCCTTATCATTAAGCTTGCCAATGTCAATATTTTCTGCCTTACTTCCGGGAACGGTTATAGTATCAGGATTTCCATCGCTTATAAATTCATCTTCTCTTGAGAGGTTTTCCAACCACCAGTTAAGGTCAAATTTTACAGGATTAATTCCAGGTGCTCTTATCCTGTGAATAGAATAAGGATTGAAATTTTTGTTTACAGGAGATAATGCCGGGTCCCATCCCACTTCCATAATTGCTAAATTCTCATATTTTTCTCCTTCATACTCACCGCTTATTACATATTCCATAAGATCATTTGGAGGAGCCCCATATGGAAGGGAAAAAGCAAACATTTTATAACCTGGTACCAGTTCATACATTCTTTTCTGGTTACCTCCTACTTCCTGTCGGATTTTTTCAATGCTTTTAATAGTTGTGAGATCTACATGTCTCAAAGTATGGTTCCCTATTTCAAAGCCTTTGTCAATTAAATATTTAAGCCTTTCAGATAAAGTTCCCTTCCCGCTGAAAACCGACAATCCCAGGTTCACAAAAAAAGTTCCTTTTAGGCCAAAATCCGGATACTTGCTGTAAAACTCCTCCATTATCCCGACGGCAGAGTTTCTATTAGCTTTAAGCACTCCATCCTCTTCTACCAGGTTAAATTGCCCTGACGTTCCATCATCAAAGGTGAATACCATAGGAATATACCCCGCAGGTATTGATATATTGTTTTCAAGGTAATCTTTAAGGCTGATTAAGCGGTAACCTTTATCATACAATTTATAAAGCAGCTCTTCAAAAGCCTGGAAAGTCATGGTATACTCTCCATTACCATATTTTGTCGCAGTAAAAGTTTCCACAAAATTGTGAAACATCACAACCATTATTTTACCTGCTTCATTTGGCTTAATTTTTTCCGGATCTATTTGTAATTCAGGCTGCCCTTTTCCTTTATCTTCAGTAATGTCTTCTTTTTGGCCTTTACCTTCTATTTGCTCTGTAAGCTTCTCATCAGCATTGCTATTATTCCCTATCTCCTGTCCGTTATATTCTTTGGGGGTATTATTTTCCATATCTTTTTTCTCTTTTTTCCAATACCCGTATCCCATAATAACTATGGTAACTGACAATAATAAAAATATTACTAAAAGTATTTTTACAATCTTTTGCATTTCTACACCTCATTTTTTAGTTTTACGTTAAACCACTGTATCTTTACCTATAATAACAGGCCAGTCCGGTTCACCTTTGAATTGTTTACTGGAAGTTATAACAACATTCTTGTCCAAAATAACGTTTTGAATGTATGCATTTTCTCCGATTGAAGAGCTCTGCATAATTATACTATTTTTTATTACAGCACCTTTTCTCACGGTAACTCCCCTGAAAAGCACACTGTTTTCTACTCTGCCTTCAATAATGCAACCATCTGCTACAATGGAATTTCTAACTTCAGCCTCATCATTATATTTCGCAGGTGTTTCATCTTTTACCTTGGTATAAATTTTTCCGTTGTTTATAAACAATTCTTCCCTCACAACCGGATCAAGTAATTCCATATTGCATCTGTAATACATCCTCACTGTACTTAAATTTCTCCAATATCCATTAAATTTATAACCATAAACTTTTAAGTCTTTAAGCTTTTTTATTAATATATCCTTTACAAAGTCATAACTGCCATGAGCAGCACACTCTTCTAAAAGAAAAATCAACAAATCCTTGTTTAATAAATATATTCCCATAGAACCATTTATTGTAGGGGGATTTAAAGGTTTCTCCCAAAAATCAATAACTCTGCCGTCTTTATCAATAGATACTATACCTAAAACGGATAATTCCGTCTGAATATAATCATGCATTTCCCTGTATGCAATGGTTATATCCGCATTTTTTTCAATGTGGTATTCAAACATGGGGTCAAAAACCATTTTATACACACAATTTCCTTGCGCAACAAGCACATATTCTTCATTGCTCCGTTTCAAAAACGTAATATTCTTATATATTGCATCAGCACTTCCAAGGTATATTCCCGAATCATCACCGGATAAAGATGGAGGGAATATAAAAAGGCCGTCATACCTCCTGTCAAGATCCCATTCCTTTCCTGAACCCAGATGGTCCATTAATGAACGGAAACTGTATTGAGTAATAACACCTACCTTCTTTATGCCCGAATTTACCATATTAGATAAAGCAAAATCAATGGCACGGTATTTCCCTCCTACAGGCACGGCAGAACCTGAGCGTATAGCAGAAAGGTCTTTAAGTTCACGGTACTTTCCACCTGTTAAAATTAACCCTATAGTATTTTTCATTCGTATACACCATCCTTAAATACATTTCTTCCTGAAGGAACGTCCAAGCAATAAAAATCTTTATAACTTGCTCCCATATCAACCATTACATTTTTTCCTATTGTTACATTATCGGGGATATCAGCATCATCACCTATAACAGTAATACCGGAATTATAAATTGCCGGCTTGTACTCATTGACTACAGCTTCACCTATACCTATTATTACATTGTTACCTACCCGTACGTTTTCGCCTACAATAGTATGGCTTATATATGCACCTTTTCCTATTCTGCTATTTGCCATTATAATTGAATCCTCAATTAATGCCCCATCTTCTATTATTACACCGGGGAATATCACTGATCTTCTTACACTCCCATAAATCATACACCCCTCTGCAATAACTGAAGTTTTCACGTTTCCCTCATGTCCCACATAATGGGGAGGCATGGCAGGATTAGGAGAATAAATCTTCCAGGCCTGATCATAAAGGTTGAATTCAGGAACTCTCTTGACAAGCTCCATATTAGATTCCCAATAGGCCTGGATAGTACCTACATCTTTCCAATACCCTTCAAAACTGTATGCCCACAGATTCCTTCCGTCCTTCAACATGGCTGGTATAATGTCTTTCCCAAAATCATGTTCTGATTCTGCATCTTTATCGTCTTTCGCCAGATAATCTTTAAGGACCTCCCATGTAAATATGTATACTCCCATAGAAGCAAGAGTACTCTTTGGGTTTTTAGGCTTTTCTTCAAATTTGTAAATTTTTCCATATCCATCTACATTCATTATTCCATACCTGCTTGCTTCTTCATACGGAACATTTATCACAGAAATAGTTGCCTCTGCATTATTCTTTTTATGGAAATCCAGCATTTTGGAATAATTCATTTTATATACATGGTCTCCCGATAGTATTAAAATGTAGCGGGGTGACAGTTTATCAACAAAATCAATATTCTGGTATACTGCATTTGCTGTCCCTTTATACCACTCACCAGTCTCACCTTTCACGTATGGCGATAGTATTGTTACTCCTCCATTTAACCTATCCAAGTCCCAGGGTTTTCCTATACCTATATGGGAATTCAGCTTGAGGGGTTGATACTGGGTAAGCACTCCTACAGTATCTATTCCTGAATTAACACAATTACTAAGGGTAAAATCAATAATCCTATATTTCCCGCCATACATAACAGCAGGTTTTGCAATTTTTTTGGTCAGGACTCCAAGCCGGCTACCCTGTCCTCCAGCCAATATCATTGCAATTATTTCTTTTCGGACCATGCCTCTCTCCTCCAGTGCCTTACTTTTTCCTGTTTGTGTTACGTTTATTAGTTAATTATGCACACAATTTAAATTTATATTTTTCCGCTATTAAAATTATACCAACTTTTTAATAATACAACCACACTGTTTTAATACTTAACAATATTTACACTAAAGACTTGGAGCATTTAGTTGCTGGAAGCATTTTCTTCAGAAAATAAAATGCGCCCCTATTTTTCGGAATAATATGGTAACAATATAGGAATTATGCTACAATAAATTTAATGTTAAGTATGTAGTATAAATGCCAATAATTAATAATGCAAAAATTACATTCGGAGGATTATTATGAGTCGGTTCGGCAATAATAAAGAATTGGCGGCAAACAAATTAATATTGCTATATATTATAGATAAATTAAATATGCCTGTGAGTAATCTTCAAATTACAAAGCTTATAATGGAAAATGGTTTAATGAACTATTTTTTTCTTCAGCAATTTTTAAATGAATTGTGTGATGATAATTTGCTCTCCAGCGAAGTTGTAGATAATAAAACTTTTTACACAATTACTGGTACAGGTAAAAATACGCTTAAATACTTAGATTATCTCATTCCGATAAATGTAAAGAATAGAATTGACAATACAATAAAAACCGTTAGAAAAAAGATCAGGAATGAAACATCAATAACAGCAGAATTCATTCCTGAAAGTGAAAATAAATATATGGTTAATTGTTCGGTACGTGAGGATGATTTCACCTTAATAGAGCTTAAAGTAGCTGTTGGCAATAGAAATGATGCCCGCAGTATCTGTGATAACTGGAAAAACTATTCTCAACATATTTATTCGGAAATAATTGAGAGCCTTACAAAAAAAAGAGATTAATTCTTCTTTGCATCACGGCAAAACTATACTTTTATTATCCTTTGATTCTCTGTACAACACAAATTTGTTCCCAATTATTTGTACTATCTCTGAGTTTGTTTTTTCAGCTATTTGTGCACAAATAACTTCCACATCCTCTTCAGAATTTTTTAAGACTGTCGCTTTAACAAGCTCCCGTGCTTCCAGAGCATCATTAAATTGTTTTATTACGTTTTCATTAATACCGCATTTTCCTACCTGGAATAATGATTGTATGGAATTGGCAAGTCCTTTCAAATAGCTGCGCTGCTTCCCTGTAAGCATGGTAGACTTCCTGCTCCTCCTCTTATTCTTGTTTTCAATTCGTCAGACCTCTATTTCTTTACGGGCTTTTCTCCTATGAGTTTCGTAATTGGGGTGACCCTTTTTCCATCCGCTTCTGCTTTTTTCAATTACAGTCGATTTAATTTCTTCATTTGCAACAAAGTCATTTTTCATCGGGCAAAAATATGCAATACTCCCACTTTTACAATTGCCACACTTAAAGCATTCCATAAAACTAAACCTTTGTCCCTCCATTCAATGATTCAATAATTATCTTTGTAATTGTTATATCTGTAATAAATTCCTATGAAAGTACTGTAATTACATTTTATAATATATACCATATTTTTGTCTAGTGGGTATTTCTAATATTCTGTTATTACGTACATTCACTATTCTTTCATTTACTATTCTATGTAATCAAACTCCAAATCATACATTTTCACTGTATCTCCTTCTTTAATACCCAGGTCTTTAAGAGCTTCTATAATACCCGCTCTCTTTATTGCTCTTTGAAAATACTGTAATGAATCAAAATTATTTAAATTAACCGAACCCAATATTTTTTTTATTCCTTCTCCTTCAACAATATAAATACCATTTTCAACTTTAATTGTAAAAGAAGGTTCTTCTTCCTTTATTTCATAAACTACTTCTCCTTTATTTTCAACCAACTTTATCTCAGGCAATTTTTGCAGCAGTTCAGCTGTATAAAGCATTAATTCCCTAACTCCTTTTCCTGTAGCTGCTGAAATGGGAAATACTTTATAGCCTTTATTCTCAATAGCTTTTATAAATGACTGGAGATTTTTTTCCCCCTCCGGCAGGTCAATTTTATTTGCAGCAACTATTTGAGGTTTTTCTGACAATTTAACACTATAACCAGCCAACTCCTTGTTGATAATTTCAAAATCTTCTACAGGATTTCGCCCTTCTACGGCAGCAACATCAACTAAATGTATCAGTAGTTTTGTACGTTCTATGTGTTTCAAAAATTCATGCCCAAGGCCTGCGCCCATATGGGCCCCTTCAATAAGCCCAGGTATATCGGCAAGGACAAAACTATTCTCTATTCCCAAATCAACCACACCTAAATTAGGTGTAACAGTAGTAAAAGGATAATCTGCAATTTTAGGCCTTGCTGCAGAAACACTGGATAAAAGAGTTGACTTTCCTACATTTGGATATCCTATAAGGCCTACATCGGCAAGCAACTTTAATTCTATTATAATCCATCTTTCTTCACCAGGTTCTCCTTTTTTTGCAAATTTCGGAGCCTGTCTGGTAGGTGTTGCAAAATGCTGGTTGCCTTTGCCTCCCTTTCCTCCTTTAGCAGCTATAAAAGATTCTCCTGGTTTTATAAGGTCAGCCAGTATCTTACCTGTAGTTTCATCCTTTATTATAGTTCCTGGAGGTACCCTTATAATTAAATCTTCACCGCTTCGCCCTGTACAATTTGAACCCGAACCATTTTTTCCCGACTCAGCCTTATAATGCTTTTTATACTTAAAATCTATTAGAGTACGGATGCTTTCATCAACCATGAATATTACATCCCCGCCTTTACCTCCGTCACCACCATCCGGTCCACCGGCAGGCACATACTTTTCTCTTCTGAAAGATACAGCACCATCTCCTCCATCCCCTGCTTTAATATATATTTTAGCCCTGTCAATAAACATATAATACCAACTCCATCTCGCTTTTCACATCATACTTTAAGTTATGTTATTTTCTAAAAAAAATCCCGGTACATACCGGGATTTTTGAACCTGAAAGCCGACTTTACAATATTAATTTGACTTACATATTAATTATCTTAATATAATATAATTAATATAATTAATATAATTAACTCATTATACAGCAACTACGCTTACCTTTTTTCTGTCTTTGCCATATCTTTCAAATTTTACTACACCGTCAGCTAGTGCAAAAAGTGTATCATCTTTTCCTTTTCCTACATAATCACCCGGATGGATTTTTGTACCTCTTTGCCTTACAATAATACTTCCTGCCCGTACAAACTGTCCGTCTCCGGTTTTAACTCCCAACCTCTTCGACTCACTGTCACGTCCATTCCTGGAACTGCCTACTCCTTTTTTATGAGCAAATAATTGAAGATTTACTCTAATCATAACTACACCTCCTGTTCTTTAATAACCACGTATTCTCTATATGAGTTTTCAATTTGTTTTAGGCCAATAACTACGGTTTCAAGGATAATTCTAATTATCGGCTTTAAATCCTCTTTAACATCCTCAGGAATACTGCATCTTATATATCCTTCTTTTTCTGCATAACTCTCTATACCGGCCAATTCTGCCAGAGCCCCCACTGCAGTGTACCCTAAAGCCGACACCCCTGCACAAACAATATCTTCTCCCTGTTGTCCAAACCCTGAATGTCCTTTAATTTCAAATTCCCATATAAAGCCTTCTTTATCTCTCAAAACCTGTATTTTTATCATTGTTGCTAATCCATATACTTTTTTCTTATTGCTGTTAATTCCACCTGCTATTCTTCAATTTGTACCGATTGCTCTTCAGTTTGTACTGATGAGCCTTCCTGTACTGATAATTCTTGAGCTGATGCCCCCTCAGTAACTATTCTCTCAATTTGGACTCTAGTATAAGGCTGCCTGTGTCCTTGTTTTCTTCTATAGTTTTTCTTTGGCTTATATTTAAATACAATGATTTTTTTATGCTTTCCATGCCCTAGAACTCTGGCTTCTACCATAACATTATCCAACAAAGGCTTTCCAAAAGTAACTACACCTTCTTTAGAAAGTGCCAGCACCTTTTCAAAAGTAACTATAGAACCTTCTTCAGCCGATATCCTATCAACAAACAACACATCACCTTCCTGCACCTTATACTGTTTTCCGCCCGTTTCTATAACTGCATACATATGCAAACACCTCCTCCTGCCAGTCTCGCCATTCAAAAGGCAGCAGCGCAAAAATCTTATTAATTTTACGCATACTTTAAATAAAGGCCTTTAATGAGCGGCTACCGTGATATTCTAACACATTATACGATTAATGTCAATCTGTCGGTTTTCAATTTGTCGGTTTTCAATTTTTTCGCAGGCTAAAGACAAACCAGTCTTTTTACCTGTTCCGCTACAGTAAGGACATTCATCAATAAAAATTGAAGAAAGATCGCAACTGACTTTTTTTCTTGTCATTTCAATAAGTCCTAATTCGGTCATACCAATTACTGTTGTTTTTGTTCTATCTTTTTTCAATGCATTTTTTAATTCATCTATAACCATTTTTTTATGCATTTGGTTATTCATATCTATAAAATCAATTATAATAATACCGCCAATATCTCTAAGCCTTAACTGCTTTGCAATCTCATTGGCAGCCTCCAGGTTCGTTTTGAGGACAGTATTCTCAAGGTTATCTGCACCAACGTATTTGCCCGTGTTAACATCTATAACCGTAAGAGCTTCAGTACGGTCAATAATAATATATCCGCCACACTTCAACCAGACTTTTCTTGAAAGCGCTTTTTGCAGCCTATAATCAATATAATAATAGTCAAACAGGCTCTTGCTTTTATCAAAACACTCCACTCTATCCTTTAGTGAAGGAGAAATCATACCAACATATTCAATTGCATTTACATACTGTTCACTGTCATTAATTATAAATTTGTCTATATTGGGAGTAAAAAAATCCCTTATAGCCCTGTAAAGCAAGTTATGATCCCTATGTATACATCTTGGTACACACCCCTTCGCTTCTTTTTGTTGTATTGTTTCCCATAACCTTATTAAAAAATTCATATCATTTTGAAAGTCTTCCTCACTCTTTCCTTCTGCTACAGTTCTTATAATTAACCCCATATTTTCAGGCTTTATTTTTTCAGCAATTTTCTTTAGCCTGCTTCTTTCCCATTCATTTTCAATTCTTCTTGATACTCCTACATAATCTGCATTAGGTAATAAAACCAAATATCGTCCCGGTAAAGTTATATGTGTTGTTATTCTCGGGCCTTTGTTTCCTGATGGTCCCTTAATAACCTGAACAGTTATTTCCTGTCCTGAAGTCAAAAGTTCACTGATATTAGGGCCTCTATAATCCGTATATATTTCGTCTTCTTCATCGGTTTCACCATTTCCACCATTATATCTGCTATTATAATAATGGTTGCAAACCGCATCGCTTACATACAAAAAAGCATTTTTTGAGTAGCCTATATCCACAAAGGCTGCCTGCATGCCAGGCAATACACTAGATACCTTTCCCCTGTAAATGTTCCCCACCATTCTTCTCTGATCAGACCTTTCTATATATATTTCTACAAGCTCCCTATTTTCTAATACAGCAACTTTCGTTTCTTCAGGTAAAACTTCTACGAGGATTTCATTTGCCAATTATTTCACCTCCAATACTTCTAATCTTCAAAACTTCCAATTAATATTCCAAAGCTTGGGAATCTAAAGGATCAATTATTTCCTCGCCCTTTTTTATAAATAATCCTGTACGGTGTATATGTATAATCCGGAAATCTGTTACTGTATACATATTTAATGCAGTTACCAGCATTTCAGGTTTTAAATTGACTGTACCTCCTGCACTTAATAATGCAGAAATGATAAACTCCTCAGCATATTCTTCAATATGTTTATCAATATATTTATCAATGCATTCATCTATCTTAAGCTTATGGATCATAGGTTTTATATCTATTTCCCTTGCCGTTTTTTTACTATCCTTTTGTACTATTATGTTTTCCATTTTTTTAAATGCATTAACTTTTTGCCTAACTTCATTTATTCCCAAATTAAGGGAAGAGTATACAAATATTTTATACGAAGCCGCAACTATCTTTGCCATAATATTATCTTTATTGTGCTTAATCTTTGCTTCAATAACTTTCAGTCCTGGCGGCAATTCCTTATTTAAGCGCCGAGTAAAATCATTGGGCTCTATATATTCTACAAACTGGAAGTCTGCATAATCTGCTTCGCTTGTAACTCCAATTGCCAACGGAAGCCCGAATACTATTTGAGGTTGAGGGTTAAACCCTCTGGAATAACCGATGGGGATATGGGAACGCCTTATTGCCCTTTTAAAAGTCCTCATAATATCCAGATGCGAAATGTATTTTATTTCTTCCCCCCGTATAAATTTTACCCGCATGCTGTATGAGTTACTATTAAGGCTCAAAGCAGACACCTCCTCCAAAGGAAGCCGCTCCGCAACCACTGCATTTTAACCTGCAATTCGGTGTAGTTTCGGCTCTATAGGCTTTTTCATTTTCAGAAATAAGAAACTTTTTTGTAACTCCTATATCAATGTGTTCCCAGGGAAATATTTCATCATAATCCCGTTTCCTATTCGCATAAAAGCTAGGGTCAATGCCACATTCTTCAAATGCATCCATCCATTTATCATATTTGAAGCATTCTCCCCAGCCGTCAAATTTGCACCCTTTTTGCCATGCTCTTATTAAAACTTGCCCCGTTCTCCTATCACCCCTTGAGAATACGGCTTCAAGTAAACTTAATTCAGGATCGTGCCAGTTATATTTTATATACCTGGATTTGATCATGTTTTTTAGGTATTTTTGCTTTTCCCTTAAGGTCTCAATGGTATCCTGTACTTCCCACTGGAAAGGTGTAAAGGGCTTAGGTACAAAAGAAGAAGTACTTATTGTTACATTAAGGCCTTTTCCCCTCTTTTCTTTAGGCACATTCATATAAGCATTAACAACTTTTTCTCCCAGCTCTGCAATACCTTCAATATCATTATAGGTTTCAGTGGGCAACCCAATCATAAAATACAGTTTTACATTGTTCCAACCTCCATTAAAAGCCAGTTTCACCGAATTCAACAAATCCTCTTCGGTAACTCCCTTATTAATTACATCTCTTAATCTTTGGGTCCCGGCCTCCGGAGCAAATGTAAGTCCGCTTTTCCTTACTTCCTGGGCCTTCTTCATTAAATCAAGTGAAAAAGAGTCTATCCGCAATGACGGAAGAGATAAACTTACCTTCCTTTCTCCCATCTCTCTTACCAAACCTTCAGTTAATTTACCGAGCTGGGTATAATCACTGGTACTGAGGGAAGTCAGGGATATTTCTTCATAACCTGTACTATCTTCCAGCTTCTTAGCAATGTCAAGAAGTTTATCACAGGTTCTTTCCCTTACAGGCCTGTATATGAACCCTGCCTGGCAAAATCTGCAACCTCTTATACAGCCTCTGAAAAGTTCAAGCATTATTCTGTCATGTACAATATTTATATATGGTACAATGATCTTTTCAGGGAAGTAAACTCCATCATAATCTTTTATAATTCTCTTTTTTATCTTTCTTGGAAATTTACTATTTACAGGCTCTATCTTTTTGATAGTGCCTTCGGTATTATATTCCGCTTCATAAAACCTAGGTACATATACCCCTTCAATCAACGCTATTGTTTCTAAAAATTCCTCCTTGGAAGCACCGGCCTTTTTCCATGTCTTATACAAGTCCAGAATTTCATTTATTACTTCCTCTCCCTCACCAAGTACAAAAAAGTCTATAATATCTGCTAGAGGTTCGGGATTATATGCACATGGACCGCCGGCACATACAAACGGATACTTTTCCAACCTTTCTTCCGCCTTTAGGGGTACCTTTGCCAAATCAAGCATATTAATAATATTGGTATAGCTCATTTCGTATTGCAAAGTAAAACCAATAAAATCAAATAAATAAATAGGGTCTTTAGTTTCAAGGGAAAAAAGGGGAATATCATTTTCTCTCATTTTAGATTCCATGTCCACCCATGGAGTAAATACCCTTTCACAAAAGGTATCCTCCCTTTCATTAAGAAGGTGGTATAATATTTTCATTCCCAGGTGGGACATGCCTACTTCATATATATCGGGAAAACAAAAAGCAAACCGTATGTCTACATTTTCAGGATTCTTATATACCATATTCCATTCATTCCCTGTATATCTTGCAGGCTTTTCTACATTCTTCAGTATATTATCACTTATTAACATTAATGTTGGCCTCCGTAATTTTTCGCATGTTTTCATCTGCTGCCTTCATCCGTAATTTTTCATAAGTTTATTTTTATTTTATATGTCCCATGCCTTTTACTTAATTATTGTATTACTTACTTATATACTTATATACTTATAATATCCAATAGCCGATAATTTAGCAACATTAAAAAATAAAAGAAAAACCCGATTACACGAGTTTTTCTTTTATACGAATGTACATACCTGTTGGTCGGGATGACAGGATTTGAACCTGCGACCTCTTGGTCCCGAACCAAGCGCGCTAGCCAAACTGCGCCACATCCCGATAATATGCCCACTTATTTATCAACTCTTGTATATTTTAGCACAAATACTAATGTGAATTCAAGAGTAAGAACGAATTATTCAGGACCTATTCATAAAAACTCAAACTTTTTACCCTAAATCATTCATAGTACCCAGATTATTCCATATGACGTTTATCAGTTTTAAAAAATAAAACTTTCATTGTCACAAATGAAGACATGCCTGTA